>JAJXSQ010000033.1 GCA_021784495.1 Myxococcales bacterium
CGGGCGGCGGCGCGCCGGCCCGCCCGGCGCGATCCCGCGCGCGGGCGCCGGGGCGATCCGCCGGGCGCGGGGGACGCTGAGCCGTGTCGCTCGACCCGAGGACGGGGCCCTCGCCCGCGATCGAGGGGATCGACGATCTGATCGCCTGGTTCCGCGCGCGGGAGCGGCCGCGCGCCGACTGGAAGGTGGGGCTGGAGCACGAGAAGCTCCCGCTGCGCGCCGGGACCCTCGAGCCGGTCCCCTACGACGGCCCGGGCGGCGTCGCCGCGGCCCTCCGCGCCTTCTGCGCCCGGGGCTACGAGCCCTTCGAGGAGGACGGCCGGGTGATCGCCGCCCAGCGCAACGGGCTCACCGTCTCGCTCGAGCCCGGCGGCCAGATCGAGCTCTCCGGCCGGCCGTTCACCGACGTCCACGTCGTCGCCGCCGAGCTCGACCGCCACCTCGCGAAGTGCCGCGCGGTGGCCGGCGAGGTGGGGATCGAGATGCTGGCGACCGGCTACCGCCCTTGGGGCCGCGCCGCCACCGCCCCCTGGATGCCGAAGAACCGCTACACCGTCATGCGCCCGTTCCTCGAGGCGCGCGGCCGGCTGGCGGCCGACATGATGGCCATGACCGGCTCGACCCAGGCCTCCTTCGACTTCTCCTCCGAGCGCGACCTGGCGGAGAAGCTCCGGGTGGCGCTGGGGGCCCAGCCGGCGGTGACCGCGCTCTTCGCCAACTCGCCGGTGGTCGACGGCCGGGAGTCGGGCTGGAAGAGCTACCGGGTGGCGGTCTGGGAGGAGACCGACCCGGCGCGCTGCGGGCTGCTCCCCTTCGCCTTCGACCGCGGCTTCGACGACGACGCCTACCGCGCCTACGCCGGCTGGGCGCTCGACGTCCCGATGATCTTCCTGCGGCGCGGCGGGCGCTACCTGCCGACCGGCGGCGCCACCTTCCGTCGCCTCCTCGCCGAGGGGCTCGGCGGCGAGCGCGCCACCCTCGCCGACTGGGAGGATCACCTCTCGACCCTCTTCCCGGAGGTGCGGGTGAAGGGGGTGGTCGAGGTCCGCGCCGCCGACGCCTGCGACGTCCCCATGACCCGGGCCTTCCTGGCGCTCTGGAAGGGGCTGCTCTACGACCGCCAGGCGCGCGACTGGGCCTGGGACGCCGTCCGCCGGTTCGAGCTGCCGGAGCGCCGGGCGCTCATGGTGGCGGCCGGGCGCGAGGGGCTCGCCGCGGCGACCCCCGACGGCCGGAACCTCCGCGAGCTGGCCGGGACCCTCCTGGACGCGGCCGAGGCGGGGCTCTGCCGGCAGAACGCCTGCGGCGAGCGCGGCGAGGACGAGCGGGTCTTCCTCGCCCCGCTCCGGGCGCGGGCGGAGAGCGGGCGGAGCCCGGCCGACGACGCCCTGGAGGTCCTGCGCCGCGGCGGCCCCAGGAGGCTGGCGGAGCACCTGCGTTGCGCGTAACCTCTCGCGCCCCGTCGCCGACCAAGAGGTAGGACGAGATCATGTGGATCGTGCTGCTGGCGCTCCGGCGCCCCTACACCGTCGCGGTGATGGCCGCCCTGATCCTGGTGGCCGGGGTGCTGACCGCCCGCCGGACCCACGTCGACATCTTCCCGGCCATCGACATCCCGGTGGTGATCGTCGTCTGGAACTACCCCGGGCTCTCCGCCGCCGACATGGAGCGGCGGGTGGTCCTCATCTCCGAGCGGGCCTACTCGACGACCGTCGACGGGATCTCCCGGATCGAGTCGCAGTCGATCCCCGGGATCGGGATCCTGAAGGTCTACTTCGAGCAGGGGGCGGACATCGGCGGGGCGATCGCCCAGATCGCGTCGGTGAGCGCCACCGCCTCGCACATCATGCCGCCGGGGATCCAGCCCCCGAACGTGATCCGCTTCAACGCCTCGAACGTCCCGGTGGCGCAGCTCACCGTCTCCAGCCGGACCATCTCGGAGCAGAACCTCTTCGACTACGGGCTCAACTTCATCCGGGTCCGGCTCTTCACCATCCCCGGGGTCTCGGTCCCGGCCCCCTTCGGCGGCAAGCAGCGCCAGATCATGGTGGACGTCGATCCGGCGGCGGTGGCCGCGCGCGGGCTGTCGGTCCAGGACGTGGTGAAGGCGGTCCTCGACCAGAACGTCCTGGTGCCGGCCGGCGCCGCGGAGATGGGCGACACCGAGTGGAACGTGGCGATCAACGCCAGCCCCGACGTGGTGGCGGCCTTCGGGGCGATGCCGGTCAAGGTGGTGAACGGCGCGCCGGTCTACGTCCGCGACGTCGCCCGCGTCCGCGACGGCTACGCGGTCCAGGCCAACATCGTCCACGTCGACGGCCCGCGGGCCACCTACCTCTCCATCCTCAAGCACTCCAACGCCTCCACCCTGGCGGTGGTCGACGCCACCCGCGACCTCCTCCCCTCGATCCGCGCCGCCGCGCCGGCCGGGATGGAGGTGAAGCTCCAGTTCGACCAGTCGATCTTCGTCCGCGCCGCGATCGCCAACGTCCTCCACGAGGCGCTGGTGAGCTCGGCGCTGGTCGGCCTCCTGGTCCTCTTCTTCCTGGGGAGCTGGCGGAGCACCCTGATCGTCGTCACCTCCATCCCGCTCTCGATCCTGGTGGGGGTGATCGGGCTGTACCTCACCGGCCAGACCTTCAACCTCATGACCCTCGGCGGGCTGGCCCTGGCCATCGGCATGCTGGTGGACGACGCGACGGTCGAGGTGGAGAACATCCACCGCAACCGCTCCCTGGGGAAGTCGATCACCCCGGCGATCGTCGACGGGGCGCGCGAGATCGCCGTCCCGGCGCTCGCCGCCACCCTCACCATCTGCGTCGTCTTCTTCCCGGTGGTCCTCCTCACCGGGCCGGCCCGGTTCCTCTTCACCGCGCTCGCCGTCGCGGTGGTCATCTCGATGCTCGCCTCCTACGTCCTCTCGCGGACGCTCGTCCCGGCGATGGCGCGGATGCTCATGCGCAACGAGCGGCACGCCGAGGGGCCGCCGGTCGGCTGGGCGGGCCGCTTCAACGCCTGGCGCGACGCCGGCTTCGAGCGCTTCCAGGACCGCTACGCGGCGCTCCTCCGCCTGGTCCTCGCCCACCGCCCGCTCGCGCTCGGCACCGCGGTGGCGGTGCTCGGCCTCTCCGCCGGCCTCCTCGGGGTGGTCGGCTTCGACTTCTTCCCCCAGGTCGACGCCGGGATCCTGCGGCTCCACTTCCGGGCGCCCATCGGGACCCGGATCGGCCGCACCGAGGAGCTGGTCGCCGCCTTCGAGGGGCGCATCCGCGCCGCCATCCCGGCCGCCGAGCTCGAGACGATCAACGACAACATCGGCCTGCCCGTCTACTACAACCTGGCCTTCGTCTCGACCGACAACATCGGCACCCAGGACGCCGAGATCCTGGTGGCGCTCACCCCCCGCCACGGCCCGACCGACGTCTACCGGGCGCGGATCCGGGCCCTCTTCGAGGAGTTCCCCGGCTGCCAGATCTACTTCCAGCCGGGCGACATCGTCAGCCAGGTCCTCGACTTCGGCCTGCCGGCGCCGGTGGACGTGCAGGTGGAGGGGCCGGACCTCGAGCGGTCGATGGCGCTGGCCCGCCGGCTCGAGGACCGGCTGCTCCGGATCCCCGGCATGACCGACGTCCGGATCGCGCAGGTGATCGACGCCCCGGCGCTCCAGGTCGACGTCGACCGGACCCGCGCGGCGGAGGTCGGGCTCACCGAGCACGACGTCGCCGACAACCTCCTCACCAGCCTGAGCTCCAGCAGCCTCGTCTCCCCCTCGTTCTGGGTCAACCCGCGGAACAACGTGAACTACGTGGTCGCCGTGCAGACGCCGCGGCGCCAGGTCGCCTCGGTGAGCGAGCTCCTCTCCACGCCCATCGGGACCCCGGCGGCCGGGATCGCGGGGCTGGCGACCGACGCCCAGCGGGCCTCCCTGCCGCTCGGGGCCGTCGCCTCGGTCCGGCCGGTGCAGTCCCTCGGCGCGGTGAACCACGTCTCGGTCCAGCGGGTGGTCGACGTGCTCGGCTCGGTGGAGGGGCGGGACCTGGGGAGCGTCGCCGCCGACATCGACCGGGTCGTCGCCGGGCTGGCGCTGCCGCCCCGGACGCGGGTCTCCGTCCACGGCCAGATCGAGAGCATGCGCACCTCCTTCGGGAGCCTCGGGCTCGGGCTGGTGCTGGCCGGGCTGCTCGTCTACCTGCTCCTCGTGGTCCTCTTCCAGTCCTGGCTCGACCCCTTCATCATCGTCATCGCCGTCCCCGGCGCGCTCACCGGGATCCTCTGGTCGCTCGCCCTCACCGGCTCCTCGCTCAACGTCGAGTCGTTCATGGGGGCGATCATGGCGGTGGGCCTGGCGGTGTCGAACAGCATCCTGCTCGTCTCCTTCGCCAACGAGGTCCGGACCCCCGAGGACGTCGGGCCCATCGAGGCGGCCCTCCTCGCCGGCCGCACCCGGCTCCGGCCGGTGCTCATGACCGCGCTGGCGATGATCGTGGGGATGCTCCCCATGGCGCTCGGGGCCGGCGAGGGCGGCGAGCAGAACGCCCCGCTCGGCCGGGCGGTCATCGGCGGCCTCCTGGTGGCCACCGTCTTCACCCTCTTCGTCGTGCCGCTGGTCTACTCGCTCCTGCGTCGCCGGCCGCCGCGGAAGCACCAGCTCGACGAGCTGTTCGAGGCCGAGATGGCCGTCCCGGGCTTGCCGGGTCCGAAGGAGCACGGAGCATGAGCGAGCAGGCTGGAGGGAGCGGCGTCGCGCCGGTCCGGGTCGGCGCCTGGGTGGCGGCGGGGCTGGTCGTCGCCCTGGTGGCGATCGGGCTCGGGCTCCTGGTGGCCGGCAAGCGCCGGGCGGTGGCCGAGGAGGCGCGGGCGCGGGCCACCGCGGTCGACGCCGGCCCGGCCGTCCGGACCGCCCGGGCCGCGATCCGGACCGAGGGGCGGCTGGTGACCGTCGCCGGGGAGGCGCGCCCCTTCCGCGAGGCGACCCTCTTCGCGAAGCTGTCGGGCTACGTCCGCACGCTGCGCGTCGACAAGGGGGACCGGGTGCGCGCCGGGGAGCTCCTCGCGGTCCTCGAGTCGCCCGACGCCGACCAGCAGGTGATCGGCGCCCAGGCGGACCTGGCGGTGAAGCGGGACCTCGCCGAGCGGGCGCGCGGGCTGGCGCCCCGCGGCATCGTCTCCCAGCAGGAGCTGGACACCGCCGAGGGGAACCTGAAGGTCGCCGAGGCGGTGCTGGCCCGCGCCCGCGCGCTCCAGGAGTACGCGACGCTCCGCGCCCCCTTCGACGCGGTGGTGACCGCCCGCTACGTCGATCCCGGGGCGCTCCTGCCGGCGGCCACCGGCTCCACCTCCAGCGCCCAGCCGATCCTCCAGCTGTCGGACATGGCCCGGCTCCGGGTGGAGGTCTTCCTCGCCCAGGAGGACGCCCGCGTCGCGCAGGTCGGCGACGCCGCCGTCGTCCGGACCGACGACGGGCAGCGGATCGAGGCGAAGATCTGGCGGATCACCCGGAGCCTCGACCCGCGCACCCGCACCATGCTCGCCGAGCTGCTGGTGCCGAACGAGCCGGCCCGGATCTACCCGGGCGAGGTGGTCGAGGTCGACCTCCGGCTCGCCCGCCCGCCCCACCCCGCCGTCCCGGCGGCGGCCCTGATCCTGAAGGGCGACGCCGCCTCGGTGGCGGTGCTCGAGGGGGGGCGCGTGCGGCTGGTCCCGGTCCAGGTCGGCGATCACGACGGGCGGACCGCGGAGATCCTGGCGGGGCTCTCCGGCGGCGAGGAGGTGGTGCTCGACGGCGCCGGGCTCCTCGACGGCGCGACCGTGCGGCCGGTGGCCGCGGCCGGCCCGGCCGCGCCAGCGGCGGCGCGCTGAGCCGGGCCCCCGCTACTGCGCGGTGTACCCGCCGTCGATGACGAAGGGCGCGCCGGTGACGCCGCCGGCCGACTCGGACACCAGGTACTGGACCGCCCCGGAGACCTCCTCCACCGAGAGGAGGCGGCGCATCGGCACCAGGGGGTAGATCACCTCCTCGAGCACCCGCTCCAGCGGGACCCCCCGGGTGCGGGCCAGGTCGCCGAGCTGGTTCCGGACGAGCGGGGTGTCGACGTAGCCGGGGCAGAGCGCGTTCACGGTGATCCCGTGGGCGGCCCCCTCGAGCGCCGCCACCTTGGTGAGCCCGAGGAGCCCGTGCTTCGCCGAGTTGTAGCCGGCCTTGCCGGCGAAGCCGATGAGCCCGTTCACCGAGGCGACGTTGACGATCCGGCCCCAGCGCCGCGCCCGCATCGCCGGGAAGACCCGCTTGATGGCGACGAACGGGGCGACCAGCATGACCTCGAGGAGCGCCCGGAAGCGGTCGGTGGGGAACTCCTCGATGGGCGCGACGTGCTGGAAGCCGGCGGCGTTCACCAGGACGTCCAGGCGCCCCCAGCGCGCCACCGCCGCGTCGATCGCGCCGGCGAGGTCGGCCTCGCGGGTCACGTCGCAGGGGGCGGCGACCGCGTCCACGCCGGCGGCGCGGAGCGCCGCGACGGCCTCCGGGAGGGCCGGCCCGCCGAGATCGGAGACGGCGACCCGCGCCCCGGCCCGCCCCAGGTCGAGCGCGACCTGGCGGCCGATGCCGCCGGCGGCCCCGGTGACGAAGGCGACGCGATCCTCGAGTGACCCGGCCATGGCGTGGACCTCCGGCGGCGCGCGCCGCCCGCTGCGCTAGAAGGGGAAGCGGCGGAGCACGCGGAGGGCCTCGCCCACCAGGCCGCGCCGGAAGGCCAGGACGCCGACCACGAAGACCGCGCCGACGATCACCGTCACCCAGTCGCCGACGCCGGAGAGGTAGTTCTCCATGGTGACGATGATCAGGGCGCCCACCGACGGCCCCATGACCGTGCCCATCCCGCCGAGGAGGGTCATGAGCACCACCTCGCCGGAGGTGTGCCAGTGGAGGTCGGTGAGGGTCGCGAACTGCAGGACGAGCGCCTTGGTCGCGCCGGCGAGCCCGGCGAGCGCCGCCGAGAGGACGAAGGCGATCCGCTTGTAGCGGTCGACGTCGTAGCCGAGCGAGAGGGCGCGCGCCTCGTTCTCGCGGATGGCGCGGAGGACGTGGCCGAAGGGCGAGTGGATCACCCGGTAGATGGCGAAGAAGCCGAGGAGGAAGACGCCGTAGACGAAGAGGTACATCGCCTCCCGGTGCTCGAGCGGCACCAGTCCGAGGAGGCGGCCGCGCGGGATGCCCTGGAGGCCGTCCTCGCCGCCGGTGAAGGGGAGCTGGATCGCCAGGAAGTAGACCATCTGGGCGAAGCCCAGGGTGATCATCGCGAAGTAGATGCCGGAGCGCCGGATGGCGAGGGCGCCGAAGAGCCAGCCGAGGAGGGCGGCGGCGGCGGTGCCGGCCAGGACCCCGAGCTCCGGGGTGAACCCCCAGGCCTTCACCGCCCAGCCGGCGACGTAGGCGGCGGTGCCGAGGAAGGCCGCGTGGCCGAAGGAGAGGAGGCCGGTGTAGCCGAGGAGGAGGTTGAACGCGCTGGCGAAGAGGGCGAGGCAGAGCACGTTCATGAGGAAGACGGGGTAGACGAGCTGGGGCAGGACCAGCCCGAGCAGGAGCATCGCCCCGAAGAAGAGCCGCTTGCGGCCGGGGGTGATGATCCCCAGCCGGACGGCGGCGCGCGCCTCGCGGAGGCCGGCGGGGGAGGTCACGGCTCCCTCCCGAAGAGGCCGGCCGGCCGGGCGAGGAGCACCAGCGCCATGACCGCGAAGACGACCGTGGCCGCCGCCTCCGGGTAGAGGAACTTGGTGAGCCCCTCCAGCAGGCCGAGCCCCAGCCCGGTGACGATCGAGCCGAGGATCGAGCCCATCCCGCCGATCACCACCACCGCGAAGACGACGATCACCAGCGACGACCCCATCGACGGGCTCACCTGGTAGATGGGCGCGGCCATCACCCCGGCCAGGCCGGCCAGGCCGGCGCCGAAGCCGACGGTGAGGGTGATCATGAGCGGGACGTCGACGCCGAACGCCTGGAGGAGGCGCGGGTTCTCGGTGCCGGCGCGCAGGTAGGCGCCGAGCTTCGTCCGCTCGATCACCCACCAGCTCGCGCCGCAGACGGCGAGCGACGCCACGACCACCCAGGCGCGGTAGCGGGGCAGGAACATGAACCCGAGGTTCGTCCCGCCGGCGAGGGCCTCGGGGACCGGGTAGCCGTTCCCGGAGTTGCCGTAGAAGTGGTGGAAGAGCCCCTCGATCACCAGGGTGAGCCCGTAGGTGAGGAGGAGGCCGTAGAGATCGTCGAGCGCGTAGATCCGCCGGAGCATGGTGCGCTCGACGACCACCCCGAGGAGGCCGACGGCGAGCGGGGTGAGGAGGAGGGCCGGCCAGTAGCCGACGCCGAGGACGGTGAGGCCGAGCCAGGCGACGAAGGCGCCGGTGGTGTAGAGCGCCCCGTGGGCGAAGTTCACCACCCCCACCAGCCCGAAGATGACCGAGAGGCCGAGCGACAGGAGCGCGTAGAACGACCCGTTGATCAACCCGACGAGCAGCTGTCCGAAGAGCGCCTGCACCCGACCTCCCGTCCCCGCCCCGTCCCCGCGCCCGGCCTCAGTGCTTCACGGCGAGCGGGCAGGCCTGGGCCTCGACGCTCGGGAAGGCCTGGTCGGCCGGGATCCGCTTCACGATCCGGTAGTAGTCCCAGGGGCCCTTCGACTCGGACGGCGACTTCACCTGCACCAGGTACATGTCGTGCCGGAAGAGGCCGTCCGGCCCGATCGAGCCCTTGCCGAAGAAGTCGTCGATCGGGGTGGCGCGCATCCGGGCCATGACCGGCTCGGCCGCGTCGGTCCCCGTCGCCCGGATCGCCTCGAGGTAGTGGGTGACCGCCGAGTAGAGGCCGGCCTGGACCATCGTGGGCATGGCGTGCTTCCCGTTCCGGGCGTCGGCCTGGAAGCGGCGCGACCAGGTCCGGGTCCGGTCGTTCAGATCCCAGTAGAAGGCGGTCGTCAGGTAGAGCCCCTTCGCCGTGTCGAGCCCGAGGCTGTGGACGTCGGAGATGAAGACCAGGAGCCCGGCGAGCTTCTGGGCGGGGGTGATCCCGAACTCCCGCGCCTGCTTGATGGCGTTGATGGTGTCGGCGCCGGCGTTGGCGAGGCCGATCACCTTGGCGCCGGAGGCCTGCGCCTGGAGGAGGTAGCTGGAGAAGTCGGCGCTGCTCTGGGGGTGGCGGACCTCGCCGAGGACCTTGCCGCCCGACGCGGTCACCACCTTGGCGGTGTCCTCCTCCAGCGAGCGCCCGAAGACGTAGTCGGCGGTGATGAAGAACCAGCTCGTGCCGCCGTCCCGCACCACCTCCCGGCCGGTGCCGTTGGCGAGCGCCCAGTTGTCGTAGGTGTAGTGGACCGTGGTCGCCGCGCACTTGGCGCCGGTGATCGCCGTCGTCCCCGGCCCGGACAGGAGCGCCACCCGCCCCTTGGCGGCGGCCAGCGGCATGACCGCCAGGGCGGTGCCGCTGTTCACCAGGTCGACGACGGCGTCGACCTTCTCCTCGTCGAACCAGCGGCGGGCGATGCTCGAGGCGATGTCCGGCTTGTTCTGGTGATCGGCGGCGATCACCTCGACCGGGTGGCCCAGGACCTTCCCGCCGAAGTCCTCGACGGCCATCTTCACCGCCAGCACCGAGCCCGGCCCGGCCAGGTCGGAGTAGAAGCCGGTCATGTCGGTGAGGACGCCGATCCGGACGACGCCGTCGGAGATCTCGCCGGCGGCGCGGCCGGCGAGGGGCAGGGCGAGGAGGGCCGCGAGCGCGGCGAGCGGCAGGGAGCGGAGCGATCGGTGCATGGGAGGCCTCACGGTTCTCGGAAGGGTCCGGCTAGACGCCCAGGTACTGGTTCAGCTTCTCCCGGCTCGCCTCGAGCCGGTCCTGCTCGATCACGTCGACCACCCGCCCGTGCTCGACCACGTGGTGGCGGTCGGCGAGGCGGGCGGCGAAGTGGAAGTTCTGCTCCACGAGGACGATGGTGAGGCCGCGCGCCTTGAGCGCGGCGAGCGCCCGGCCGAGCGCCTGGACGATCACCGGCGCCAGCCCCTCGGTGATCTCGTCGAGGAGGAGGATCGAGGCGCCGGCGCGGAGGATCCGGCCCAGGGCCAGCATCTGCTGCTCCCCGCCCGAGAGCCGGCTCCCCGGGCTGGCCCGCCGCTCCCGCAGGTTCGGGAACATCTCGTAGACCTCGGGGAGGGAGAGCCCGCCGCTCCCCAGCGGCGGCAGGAGCGTGAGGTTCTCCTCGGTGGTGAGGCCGGAGAAGATCCCCCGCTCCTCCGGGCAGTACCCGACCCCCAGCTGCGCGACCCGGTGCGAGGGGAGGCCGATCGCCTCGCGCCCGTTCACCACCACCGAGCCGGTCCGCCGGCCGGTGAGGCCGAGGATCGCCTTGAGGGTGGTGCTCCGGCCGGCGCCGTTCCGCCCGAGCAGGGTGACGAGCTCCCCTCGGCCCACCCGGAGGTCGAGGCCGTGGAGCACGTGCGACTCGCCGTAGAAGGCGTGCAGGTCGGCGAGGCGGAGCACCTCGATGGGCGGCGCGGCGGCGCTCACCCGGGCACCCCGATGTAGGCCTCGAGGACCCGCGGATCGCGCGAGACCTCGGCGTAGCTCCCCTCGGCGAGGACGCTGCCCCGGGCGAGGACGGTGATCCGGTCGCACAGGTCGGCGACCACCGGCAGGTTGTGCTCCACCATGAGGACCGTGCGCCGCTCGGCGGCGCGCCGGATCAGCTCGACCACCCGCCCGACGTCCTCGTGGCCCATCCCCTGGGTCGGCTCGTCGAGGAGGAGCAGCTCCGGGTCGAGCGCCAGGGTGGTGGCCAGCTCGAGCGCCCGCTTGCGCCCGTAGGGGAGCTCCTCGGCGGCGACGTCCGCCTGGTCGGCCAGGTCGACCGAGGCGAGCAGCTCGCGCGCGCGGTCGTGCAGCACCCGGAGCGACCGGTCGCTCCGCCAGAAGTGGAGCGCCGTGCCGAGCCGCCGCTGGAGCGCGACCCGGACGTTCTCCAGGGCGGTGAGGCCGGGGAAGGTGGCCGAGACCTGGAACGACCGGACCAGCCCGAGGCGCGCCACCTCGGCCGGGCGCCGCCGGGTGATCTCCTCGCCGCGGTAGAAGATCTGCCCGGAGGAGGCGGCGACGAACCGGGTGAGGAGGTTGAAGACGGTCGTCTTCCCGGCGCCGTTCGGGCCGATGAGGGCGTGGATCGCGCCGCGCCGCACCCGCAGGTCGACGCCGGCCACGGCGACGAAGCCCCGGAAGTCCTTGCAGAGCGCGCGCGTCTCGAGGATCGGCTCGTCGTCCATGATGGTGCCGGTCCGTGAACCGGATCTCCTCCATAGCCGAGCGCGGCCGGCGCGCGTAGACCCCTGGCGGTACCAGGACGGGGCGGGGGGGTCAGACCACCTCGAGGTCGGCCGAGGCGACCCACCCCTCCGCGCCGTTCGCCAGCCGCACCCGGACCAGCTCGCCGCGCACCTCGAGGAGCCGGACGGTCGTCCCCTCGTGCAGGTCGACGGTCGCGCGCAGGGTCCGCGAGGGCCCCTCGCGGAGCGGCGTCTCGGCGGCGATCACCACCGCCGCCGGCGTCCGCCGGTCGGCCACCCGGCCGGCCACCAGCGCGCCGCCGAGCGCCGCGGCGAGGGCCGCGGCCGGGATCGCGAGGTCGAGCGCGAGCCGGGATCGCGGGCCGGCCAGCCGGCGCGCGGCGAGGAGGAGCCAGAGGAGCGCCCATCCTCCGAGGAAGAGCCCCGCCGCCGGCCGGTCGCCGGCCCGGTCGACGAGCCGCGCCCAGAAGGACGGCTCGGCGGCGCCCACCAGCCGGTCGACGTCGTCCCGGGTCGCGAGGGCCAGGTTGGCGCGCGCGTCGGCGTCCGAGGGGTCGAGCCGGAGGGCGCGGAGGAAGCTCGCGACCGCGCGGCCGCGGGCGCCGGCCCGGAGGAGCGAGTTCCCGAGGTCGAGGTGGAGGCTCGGCCCGTCGAAGCCCTCGTCGACGAGCGCCTGGTAGCCGCGGGCCGCCCCGGCGAAGTCGCCGGACAGGTAGAGCGCCCCGGCGGCGTCGAGCCGCGCCTGGGGGTCGCCGGCCGCGGCGCCCGGACCGGCCGGGGCGGCGCCGGCCGGCGGGGCGGCGGCGAGCAGCAGCGCGACGAGGGCGATCACGGCCTGGCTCCCGGCCCGCTCCAGTGGGCCTCCTCGAGGATCTCCATCGCCCGTCCGGCGAGGGCGAGCACCTCCTCGCGGCTCGCCGCGCCGCCGAAGCGACCGGCGTCGCAGGCGTCGAGCGCCGCGGCGAGCGCCCGGATCGCCGGCGGGTGCGCCCCCGCCTCGACCAGCGCCCGGGCGATCTCCTCGCGCGTCATCCCCGCGGCCGGCCGCCCGAGCTTGTCGGCGCAGTAGCCGGCGAGCGCGCGCCCCACCTCCGCGAAGAAGGCGGGCGAGTCCTCCCCCGCGGCGAGCCGGGTCGCGGCCGC
>JAJXSQ010000034.1 GCA_021784495.1 Myxococcales bacterium
CGCCGCCGCGCTCTGCGGCGCGGCCGCCGCGGTGGTCGCGCGCCGCCTGGCCTTCTACGAGGTGGCCGGCGCGACGCTCCTCTGGTTCGCCACCGTCGCCGTCCGGGTCGGCCTCCTCCCCGCGCTCCACGGCCCGCCGGCCGGCGCGGAGGGGATCGAGGCGCAGGGGACGCTGGTCGTCGTCCTCGGGCTGGTGGGCGCCGGGCTCCTCGCGGCGGTGGCGGTGCTCGTCGGCGCGACCGTCGCCTACCTGCTCGCCGGCTCGGGGCGCCTCGACGCGTCGCTCTCCTTCGAGCTCTACGTGGCGCGCAGCCACCTGCGGCTCGGGCCGCGGGTCCTCGCCGCCCTCTTCCTCCTCGTGGTCACCGGCGTCCTCCCCGGCCTCCTGTTCCTGCTCGTGCGGTCGCTCCTCGCCGACGCGGCCGAGCGCCGGGCCGAGCGGCGGGGGCTCCTCCACGCGCGGACCCGGCTCCCGGCGACCCTCCTCATGACGCTCATCTCGATCGGCGGGGTGGCGATCGGGGTCTGGGCGCTCACCGTGGTCCTGTCGGTCATGAGCGGCTTCGAGGCCGATCTCAAGCGGAAGATCCTGGGGCACAACGCCCACGGGATGGTGATGAAGTACGGGGAGAACGACTTCACCGAGTGGCGCGCGATCCGGGAGCGCGTCCTCGCGGTGCCCGGGGTGCTCGGCGCCACCCCGTTCCTCTACAACGAGGTGATGGTCTCGGCCGGCCAGGCGCTGACCGGGGCGCTCCTCAAGGGGATCGACCCGGCCACCATCGGCACGGTGACCGACCTGCCGTCCTCGATCGAGGAGGGGCGCCTCGCCTGGCTCGCGACCCCGGGGAAGATCCCGGTCCCCCCGGTGCGGGACGCCGCCTCCCCGCCGGCGACCGGGACCCTCCCCGGGCTGGTGATCGGCCGGGAGATGGCCCGGACCCTCCGGGTCTTCGTCGGCGACCAGGTGAACGTGATCGCCCCGTTCGGCGACCTGGGCCCGGCGGGTCCGCAGCCGCGGAGCCGCCCGTTCCGCGTGGCCGGCATCTTCTACAGCGGGATGTACGAGTACGACGCCAAGTTCGCCTACCTCGACCTGACCGAGGCCCGCCGCTTCTTCGGCACCGGGGAGTCGGTCACCGGCCTGGAGCTCAAGGTGCGGGACGTCGACGCGGCGCGGACCATCATGGCCCGGGTGGCCGCCGAGCTGGGCGGGTACCCCTACCGCACCAAGGACTGGGGCGCCCTCAACCGCAACCTCTTCTCCGCGCTCATGATGGAGAAGCTGGTGATGGCGGTGATCCTCGGGTTCATCGTGCTGGTCGCCAGCTTCATCATCGTGGCGACCCTGATCATGCTGGTCCTCGAGAAGACCCGGGAGATCGCGGTCCTCAAGTCGATGGGCGCGGGGGTGCCCGGGGTGATGAAGATCTTCACCATCGAGGGGCTGGTGATCGGCGCCGTCGGCACCTTCTTCGGCCTCGTCCTCGGGCTCGGGACCTGCCTCCTCGTCGACCGGGTCGGGATCCCGCTCGACCCCGAGGTCTACTACATCTCCAACCTGCCGGTGCTCGTCGACCCGGTCCAGTTCGCGCTGGTGGCGCTCGCCTCGCTGGCGCTCTCCTTCCTCGCGACCATCTACCCGGCCACCCAGGCGGCGCGGCTGCGCCCGGTGGACGGCCTGCGGAGCGAGTGATGGGCGCGCCGTTCCTCCGGATCGAGGGGCTGGGCAAGACCTACCTCATGGGCGACCGGCGCCTCGAGGTGCTGCGCGGCATCGACCTGGAGATCGCCGCCGGCGACCTCGTCGCCCTCACCGGGCCGTCCGGCGCGGGGAAGAGCACCTTCCTCCACCTCCTCGGGACCCTCGACGCGCCGAGCGCCGGGCGGATCCTCTACGACGGCGAGGACGCGTTCGCCCGGGGCGAGGAGTGGCTCGCGACCTTCCGCAACCGCTCGATCGGCTTCGTCTTCCAGAGCCACCACCTCCTGCCGGAGTTCACCGCGCTCGAGAACGCGATGATGCCCGCGCTCATCGGCCGGCGGCCGCGGGCCGAGGCGCGCGCCCGGGCGGCGGCGGTCCTGGAGCTCGTCGGGCTGGGGGACCGCCTGGGCCACCGCCCCGGGGAGCTCTCCGGCGGCGAGCAGCAGCGGGTGGCGGTCGCCCGCGCCCTCTGCCTCGAGCCGCGCCTCCTCCTCGCCGACGAGCCGACCGGGAACCTCGACCCCGGGACCGCCGAGGGGATCCACGCCCTCCTCCTCGACCTGAACGCGCGGCTGGGGATCACCGCGGTGGTCGTGACCCACAACGAGCGGCTCGCGCAGGCGCTCCCCCGCCGGCTCCGCCTCGACCGCGGTCGGCTCGAGCGATAAAATCCTTTGAGAAGCCGCGGTCCTTCGACTACATTCCGCGGCTCCGTGGAGCGCCTGCCCCGCACCGCCTGGCCACTGGCCGCCCTCGCGCTGGCCCTGGCGCTGGGGCCGGCCGCGCCGCGCGCTGCCGAGCCGGCGCCGGCAGCCACGCCTGCGCCCGCGTCCGGATCCACGCCCGCGCCCGCGTCTGCATCCACGCCCGCGTCTGCATCCACGCCCGCGTCTGCATCCACGCCCGCGTCTGCATCCACGCCCGCCGCGGGCGTGCCGATCGTCTCCGACGTCCGCGTCGAGGGGAACCGCCGGGTCGAGGCCGACGCGGTGAGGGCGGCGGTGACGAAGAAGGGGGCGCCGCTCGACCCGCGCAAGATCGACGCCGACGTCCGGGCGCTGATGAAGCTCGGCTTCTTCTCCGACGTCGTCGCCGAGATCGAGGGGGATCCGGAGCGCCCGGTCCTCGTCTTCCGCGTCGTCGAGCGGCCGATCGTGAAGGAGGCGAACGTCGTCGGCAACGAGGCGCTCTCCAAGGACGACCTGAAGGACGTCGCCGAGGTGAAGCCCGGGTCGATGCTCGACCTGGTGGCGGTGAAGAAGGACGTGAAGAAGCTGCAGGAGAAGTACGTGGAGAAGGGCTACTTCCTCGCCGAGGTGACCTACCGGATCGACAAGGTCGGCGACAACGAGGTGGCCGTCCGCTACGTCGCCGACGAGAAGGCGAAGGTGCAGGTGCGCGAGATCCGGTTCGTCGGCAACCGGAATCTCTCCCGCGCGACGCTCCTCGCGACCATGATGACCAAGGAGGGGAACATCCTCTCCTTCATCAACGGCGCCGGGACCTACCGCGAGGACATGTTCCAGCGGGACATCTCGGCGCTGAACGGCGCCTACCTCGACCAGGGGTACGTGAACGCCAAGATCGGCAAGCCGTCGATCGCCCTCTCCCCCGACCGCCGCTACCTCTACCTCACCATCCCGGTCGAGGAGGGGGAGCAGTACTCGGTCGGCAAGATCGAGTTCTCGGGCGACCTCCTCGGCGAGGAGGCGCGGCTGCACCGGGTGATGCAGACCCAGCCGGGCGCGATCTTCTCGCGGAGCCGGATCGGCGACGATCTCTTCGCCTTCAGCGACGTCTACAAGGACCGCGGCTACGCCTACGCCAACGTCACGCCGCTCACCACCCCCGACGCCGCGCGGCGGATCCTCGACGTGAACTTCGAGGTCCAGACCGGGCCGAAGTGCCGCTTCGAGCGGATCGAGATCGTCGGCAACGACAAGACCCGCGACAAGGTCATCCGGCGGGAGCTCCGCATCTACGAGGGCGAGACCTTCAACGGCACGGCGATCAAGACCTCCAAGGCCCGGGTCACCGCCCTGGGCTTCTTCGACACCGTGGAGATCACCACCAAGAAGGGGAGCGCCGAGGACCTGGTGGTGGCCACCGTCGAGGTGAAGGAGAAGCCGACCGGGACCTTCCAGCTCGGCGCCGGCTACTCCAGCTACGAGAGCTTCATCCTCACCGGGCAGGTCAGCCAGCAGAACTTCTTCGGCTGGGGCCAGACCCTCTCGCTCCAGGTGCAGTGGTCGGCGATCATGCAGCTCGGCCAGATCCAGTTCGTCGAGCCCTACTTCCTCGACACCTCCTGGACCTACTCCGTCGACCTCTACGCCAACGAGGCCTACTACATGACCTTCACCCGCAGCGCCATGGGTGGGGACATGACCTGGGGGTACGAGCTCTCCGGGCTCTCCAAGTACATCCCCTGGACGGCCAGCCTGGAGGACATGCGGATCTTCCTCACCTACACCAACGAGTACGTCACCTCGATCCCGACGGGGCTCATGACGAGCCTCTACAACGAGTTCCGCTCCGGGACGACGAGCTCGCTGCGCCTCTCCTTCCAGTGGGACAAGCGCGACAACCGGCTCTTCCCCACCGCCGGCTTCTTCATCTCCGCCACCGCCGAGGTCGCGCCGCCGGCGCTCGCCCCGTCCTTCCTCTACGGGCAGGAGGTGAACCTGTTCACCCGGTACACCCTCGACGCGCGCTTCTACAAGCCGCTCTTCGCCGGCATCGTGGCGCGGGGGAAGCTCACCCTCGGGCTGATCCAGGACTGGGACCCCTCCCGCCCGGTCCCCATCTCCGAGTACTACTACATCGGCGGCATCTACACGGTGCGCGGCTACCCGTTCCTCTCCATCGCCGCCCAGACCCCGGTGCCGATCAACGCCCGCGATCCCTCCTCGCCGCTCATGCTGGTCCCCACCGGCGGCAACAAGGAGGCGATCATCAACCTGGAGCTCGAGTTCCCGATCCTCCCCTCCGCGGGCATCAAGGGGGTGCTCTTCGCCGACGCCGGGAACACCTTCGCGCCCGGCGCCTGGCGCGATCCGACCGTCTCCTGGTCGCTGTACAAGTCGGTCGGGTTCGGCTTCCGCTGGTTCAGCCCCATCGGCCCGCTGCGCTTCGAGTGGGGCATCCCGCTCGACCGGCGCACCGACCCGGTGACCGGCGCCTACATCGATCAGGCCGTCGACTTCGAGTTCACCATCGGCAACTTCTTCTGACGCCTCACCCCCCCCAGGAGCCCCCATGCACGTCGCCCATCGCCTCGCCGCCGCCCTCGCCCTCGCCGTCACCGTCGCCCCCGCCGCCGTCCGCGCCGAGCAGCGGATCGGCTACGTCGACCTCCAGCGCGCCCTCAACGAGGTGGACGAGGGCAAGGCCGCCCGCGCCCAGCTCAAGAAGGACTTCGAGGAGAAGCAGCACCAGCTCGACTCCAAGACCGACGAGATCAAGAAGATGATCGCCGACTTCGAGAAGCAGGCGATGGTGATGAGCGACCAGGCCAAGGCGGCCAAGGCGGCCGAGATCGATCGCCGCAAGGCGGAGGTCCAGGAGTTCTACGTCGGCCTCCAGAAGGAGCTCTCCACCCGCGAGCGCGAGACGACCCGCGGCATCTTCGACAAGATGAACGGCATCGTCCGCGAGATCGCCGAGGCCGAGGGCTTCACGATGATCTTCGAGAAGAACGACGCCGGCCTGCTCTTCGCCCCGGTCTCGCTGGACATCACCAACGAGCTCATCCGGAAGTACAACGGTCGGTTCGCCGCCGGCGGCGCGGCCGCCCGGGCGCCGGCCCCGTCGCCCGCAAAGAAGTAGGCCGCCGTGAGCGCCCGCACCCTCGCGGAGCTCGCCGCCCTGGTGGGCGGCGAGCTCACCGGCGATCCCGGCCTCCGGCTGGACGGCGTCGCCGCCCTCGAGGAGGCCGGGCCGGAGCAGATCTCCTTCTTCTCCAACCGGAAGTACCGCGCCGCCTTCCTCGCCACGCGGGCGGGGGCGGTCGTGGTGGAGCCGGACGCCGAGGCCCCGGCCGGCCGCGCCCTCCTCCGGGTGGCGAACGCCTACCTGGCGTTCGCGCGCATCTCCACCCTCTTCCACCCGCCCCGGGCCGCCGCGCCGGAGATCGCGCCGGAGGCGGTGGTCCACCCGACGGCCCGGGTCCACCCGTCGGCGCAGGTCATGCCCCTCGCCTCGATCGGGCCGGGCGCCTCGGTCGGCCCCCGGACGGTGATCCACCCGGGCGTCCAGATCGGCGAGGAGGCGCGGGTCGGCGCCGACTGCGTCGTCTACCCGAACGTGGTGATCCGGGAGGGCTGCGTGGTCGGCGACCGGGTCATCCTCCAGCCCGGCTGCGTGATCGGCGCCGACGGGTTCGGCTTCGCCCTCGACCCGGTCGGCGACGGGGCGGGGCCGCGCCACTACAAGGTCCCGCAGGTCGGCCGGGTGGTGATCGAGGACGACGTCGAGATCGGCGCCAACAGCTGCGTCGATCGGGCCACGCTCGGCGTCACCCGCATCGGCCGCGGCGCCAAGATCGACAACCTGGTGCAGGTGGCCCACAACGTGGTGGTGGGCCCGCTCTCCATCCTGGCCGCGCAGGTCGGCATCTCCGGCTCGACCACCCTCGGCATGGGCGTGGTCTGCTGGGGCCAGGCCGGGGTGGTGGGCCACCTCCACCTCGGCGACCGCGCCAACGTGGCCGCCCAGGCCGGGGTGGCCCACGACCTGGCGCCCGGCGAGCGGGTGGCCGGCTCGCCGGCCAAGGCCGAGGTGGCCTGGGCCCGCAACTCGGCGGCCTTCGATCGACTCACCGACATGCGCCGCGACCTCCGGGCGCTGCAGCGGCAGGTCGCCGCCCTCCTGCAGGAGAAGAAGCCATGACCGACGAGCAGCGGCCCATCCTCGACGTGGAGGGCATCCAGCGCCTCCTCCCCCACCGCCCGCCCTTCCTGCTGGTCGATCGGGTGGTGGCCTTCGAGAAGGGCGTCTCGCTGACGGCCCTCAAGGGCGTCACCATGAACGAGCCCTTCTTCGCCGGTCACTTCCCGGGCCACCCGGTCATGCCCGGGGTGCTCATCCTCGAGGCGCTCGCCCAGGCGGCGGCGCTCCTCGCCTGCCTCTCGATCCCGCCCGAGGAGATCGCCCGCAAGGTGACCTACCTCATGGCGATCGACGGGGCGCGCTTCCGGCGGCCGGTGGTCCCCGGCGACCGGCTGGAGCTCCGCGTCGAGGTGACGAAGCACAAGGGCGCGGTCTGGAAGCAGGTCGGCCGCGCGCTGGTCGACGGCCAGCCGGTGGCCGAGGCCGAGTTCCTGGCGATGCTCGCCGAGGGCGGGACCGGGACCTGAGGGCGCCGACATGGCCATCCACCCCACCGCCGTCGTCGAGGACGGCGCCCGCATCGACCCGAGCTGCACCATCGGCCCGCTCGCCTTCGTCGGCGCCGCGGTGACCCTCGGCCCGGGCTGCGTCGTCGGCCCCCACGGCGTGGTCACCGGGCGCACCACGCTCGGGGCCGGCAACCGGATCTTCTCCCACGCGGTGATCGGCGAGATCCCCCAGGACCTGAAGTACGGCGGCGAGCCGACCGAGACGGTGATCGGCGACCGCAACACCTTCCGCGAGTTCGCCACGGTCCACGCCGGGACCGTGCAGGACCGGGGGGTCACCCGGATCGGCTCGGGCGGCCTCTTCATGGCCGGCAGCCACGTGGCCCACGACTGCGTCGTGGGCGACGGGGCGATCATCGCCAACGGCGTGGCGCTGGGCGGCCACGTCGTGCTCGAGGACCACGTCCACTTCGGCGGCCTCTCGGCGGCCCACCAGTTCACGCGGGTCGGGCGGCTGGCCTTCGTCGGCGGGATGACCGGGGTGGCGATGGACGTCGCCCCCTACTGCACGGTGAACGGGGCCCGGGCCGAGCTCGCCGGGCTCAACGTCGTCGGGCTGCAGCGCGCCGGCATGGACGAGGCGGCGATCGGCCGGGTGAAGCAGGTCTTCAAGCTCTTCTTCCGCTCGAACCTCCAGGCCGCCGAGGCGCTGGCGCAGATCGAGGCGGAGCTCGGGGGCGCGCCGGAGGTGGCCCACTTCGTGGCCTTCGTGCGCGCCTCCCGGCGCGGCATCACCCGGTGAGCGGTGGCGACCCTCGGCCTCATCGCCGGCGGCGGCCCCTTCCCGGTCCTCTTCGCGCGGGGGGCCCGCCGCGCCGGCCACCGGGTGGTCGCCGCCGCCCACCGCCACCAGGCCGACCCGGCGCTGTCGCGCGAGGTCGACGCCTGCACCTGGGTGAAGCTCGGGCAGTTCGTGCGGATCCTGGACGCGCTCCGCGCCGGGGGCGCCACCGAGGTGGCCCTCCTCGGCGGGATCGCCAAGCGGCGCTTCTTCGTCGACGCCCGCCCCGACGCCCTGGCGCTCGAGCTGATGGCGCGGGTCGCCGTCCGGAGCGACGACAGCCTGCTGCGGGCCATCGCGGCCATGCTCGCCGACCGCGGCCTCCCGGTGATCGATCCCACGCCCTTCCTCGGCGACGCGCTCGCCCCGGAGGGGGTCCTCGGGCGCCACGCCCCGACCGACGCGGAGTGGGCCGACGCCCGCTACGGCCTGGAGCTGGCCCGGGCCATCGGCCGGCTCGACCTCGGCCAGACGGTGGTGGTGAAGGATCGCTGCGGCGTCGCCGTGGAGGCGCTGGAGGGGACCGACGCCTGCATCCGGCGCGGCGGGGAGCTCGCCCGGGCCGGGGCGGTGGTGGTGAAGGCGGTGAAGCCGCAGCAGGACCGCCGCTTCGACCTCCCGACCGTCGGGCCGCGCACCCTCGACGTCATGCGCGCCGCCCGCGCGCGGGTCCTGGCGGTCGAGGCCGGGGCGACGCTGGTCGTCGACCTGCCGGAGCTCGTCCGGCGGGCCGACCGCGCGGGGATCGCCCTGGTCGGCCTCCGCTGATGGCCGGCTTCCTCCGCGAGGAGCCGGGCGCCGTGGTCCTCGAGCTGGTCGTCCAGCCGCGCGCCTCCCGCACCCGCGCCGTCGGCGAGCACGGGGGCCGCCTCAAGGTCCAGCTCGCGGCGCCGCCGGTGGACGGCGAGGCCAACGAGGCGCTGGTGGAGTTCCTCGCCCGCGCCCTCGGGGTCCGCCGCGCGGCGGTGGCGATCCTCCGCGGCGAGACCGGCCGCCGGAAGACGGTCCGCGTCGCGGGGGTCGGCGCGGCGGCGGCCCTGGCCGCCCTCGCCGCCGGCTGATCCCGGGGCGGCGCCGGGGCGCGGTCCGGTTGTCCCTGCCGGGGCGCCTTGGACTAAGATGCGCCTCCCCATGCCCGCGACCACGCACCGCTTCCTCGAGGCCTGCCGCCGCCGCCCCGTCGATCGCCTCCCCGTCTGGATGATGCGCCAGGCCGGCCGCTACCAGCCGAGCTACCGCGCCGTCCGCGCCGACGTGGGGTTCCTCGAGCTCTGCCGCTCGCCGGAGCTCATCGCCCGCGTCACCTGCGCCCCGATCGACGAGTTCGGCTTCGACGCCGCCATCCTCTTCTCCGACATCCTCGTCCACCTCCCGGCGATGGGGCTCGACCTCTCGTTCGAGAAGGGGGAGAAGGGGAAGGGGGACGGCGGCCCGCGGATCGCCAACCCGGTCCGCACCCGCGCCGACGTCGCGGCGCTCCGCGTCCCCGACCCGGCGCGCGACCTGCCCTACGTGGCGGCCGGCGTCCGGGCGATCAACGCCGGCCTCGCCGGCCGGGTCCCGCTCATCGGCTTCGTGGGCGGCCCCTTCACGGTGGCGAGCTACGCCGTCGAGGGCGGGAGCCAGGGCTTCACCCGGCTCAAGACCATGCTCTACGCCGATCCGGACGGCGCCCACGCCCTCTTCGAGAAGCTCACCCAGGCGGCGATCGTGCAGATCGAGGCGCAGATCGCCGCCGGCTGCCACGCCGCCCAGGTCTTCGAGAGCTGGCTCGGCGAGCTCGACCGCGAGGACCTCGAGCGCTTCTCCTTCCCCTACCTGGTGCGCATCGCCGAGGCGATCCGGCGGACCGGCGTCCCGTCGATCTTCTTCGGCACCGGCCTGTCGGGCCACCTCGAGCGGATCGCCCAGCTCGGCTTCGACGTGGTCTCGGTCGACTGGCGCATCCCCATCGACGAGGCGCGCCGCCGGGCCCCCGGGGTGGCCATCCAGGGCAACCTGGACTCGACGGTGCTGCTCGGCCCCCCCGCGGCCGGCGTGAGGAAGGCCCTGGCCATCTGCGAGGCGGCCGGCCCCGCGCCCGGTTACGTCTTCAACCTCGGCCACGGCATCCAGGTGGGCACCCCCCCGGAGAACGTGAAGGCGGTGGTCGACGCCGTCCAAGCCTTCCGGTGGAAGTGAGGGCCGACATGCTGCAGATCCCATCCTGGGACCTCATCAAGAAGTACGACCGGCCGGGGCCCCGGTACACGAGCTACCCGACCGCGCCCGAGTGGTCCGGGGCGTTCCAGGCGCCCCAGTACCTCGAGCACCTGGCCCGCGCCGAGCGCGCCGGCGGGCCGCTCTCCCTGTACGTGCACCTGCCGTTCTGCCGCGAGATGTGCCGGTTCTGCGGGTGCAACGTCGTCGCCACCCACGACCGGAGCCGGGCCGACCAGTACCTCGACGTCCTGGAGAAGGAGGTGGCCCTGGTGGCCGCCCACCTCCCGACGCGCCGGACCGTCAGCCAGCTCCACTGGGGCGGCGGGACCCCCACCTTCCTGGACGAGGCGCAGCTCACCCGCTGCCACGCGATCCTCGCGCGCCACTTCCGCTTCCTCCCGGACGCCGAGCTCGCCGTGGAGATCGACCCGGCCATCACCTCGCGGAGCCAGATCCGGACGCTCGCCGGGCTCGGCTTCAACCGCATCTCCATGGGCGTGCAGGACTTCGACCCCCGGGTGCAGGAGACGGTGGGGCGCATCCAGGGCGAGCGCGAGACCGCCGACCTGGTCGAGGCGGCCCGCGCCGCCGGCTTCCACGGCGTCAACCTCGACCTGATCTACGGCCTGCCCTACCAGACCCCCGAGACCTGGGCCGACACGCTGCGCCGCATCGTCGCCATGCGCCCGGACCGGATGGCGGTCTTCGGCTTCGCCTACACCCCCTGGTTCAAGCCGCACCAGAACCTGCTGCCCCGGGAGGCGCTCCCCGGGACCGAGGCGCGGGTGCGCCTCTTCCTGCAGACCGTCGAGGCGTTCACCGGCGGTGGGTACCGGCTCATCGGCCTCGACCACTTCGCGCTGGAGGGGGACGAGCTCGCGCGGGCCCAGCGCGCCGGCACGATGTTCCGCAACTTCCAGGGCTACACCGTCCGCCCCGCCGAGGACACGGTCTCCTTCGGGGTGAGCTCCATCTCCGACGTCGGGGGGGCCTACGCCCAGAACCCCCACAAGCTCAAGGACTGGACCGACGCCGTGGAGGCCGGCCGGGTCCCGGTGGACCGCGGCGCCGCCATGACCGGCGACGACGTGCTGCGGCGCTTCGTGATCAACCGGATCATGTGCCAGCTCCGGCTCGACCTGGGCGAGGTGGCCGAGCGCTTCGGCGCGCCCGCGCGCGCCGCGATCGAGGCCGACGTCCGCGCGGGGCTCGACGAGCTGACCGCCGACGGGCTGGTCACCTTCGACGGCCAGGTGCTGGGGGTCACCCCGCTCGGCCAGCTGCTGGTCCGCAACGTCGCCATGCTCTTCGACGCCTACCTGAGGAAGCCCGCCGGGGCCTCCAAGTTCTCGCGCACGGTGTGACCGGGCCGGCGCCAGGCCGCGTCCTCGGAGGGGCCTCATGCCGAAGACCGCCGTCTTCCTGATGAACCTGGGCGGGCCGAGGAGCCTCGAGGAGGTGGAGCCCTACCTCCGCGACCTCTTCTCCGACCCGCTGGTCGTCTCGGCCCCGTTCGGCCCCTTCCGGCCGCTCCTGGCGCGCCTCATCGCCAGGCTGCGCGCGCCGTCGTCGGCGGCGAAGTACGCCCTCATCGGCGGGCGCTCGCCGCTCGTGGAGGGGACCGAGGCGCAGGCCCGCGCCCTGGCCGCCGCGCTGGGCCCCACCTACGGCTGCCACCTGGCCATGCGCTGCGGCCACCCGGACACCGCCGAGGGGGTCCGGGAGGCGCTCGCCGGCGGCGCCGAGCGCGCCCTGGCGCTCCCCCTCTACCCGCAGTGGGCCAACGCCACCACCCAGAGCTCGCTCCTCGAGCTGCGCCGCCGCTGGCCCCGCGAGCTGCCGCTCGCCGAGGTCTGCACCTGGCACGATCACCCGGGCTACCTCGACGCGTCGGCCGCCGCCCTCCGCGAGACGCTGGCCCGGGTGCCGCCCGAGCTCGCCGGTCGGCTCCTCGTCGTCTTCAGCGCGCACGGCCTGCCGCTCAGCCAGGTCCGCCGCGGCGATCCCTACCCGGCCTACGTCGAGCACTCGGCGCGCGAGACGGCGCGGCGCGCCGGCGTCGAGCGCTGGCAGATCACCTACCAGAGCCGCGTCGGGCCGGCGCGGTGGCTCGGGCCGGACACCGTCCGGTACCTCGAGGCGAACGCCGGGGGGCAGGCGGTGGTGACGGTCCCGATCGCCTTCGTCTCCGAGCACCTCGAGACGCTCTACGACATGGACCTCCTCGCCCGGCAGGCGGCGGAGCGGGCGGGGGCGGCGCTCTACCTCCGGGTGCCCGCGCTCGGGACGCGCCCGGACTTCATCGCCGCGCTCGCCGCGCTCGTCCGGCAGGGGCTGGCCGCCCAGGGGCTCGCGCCCTAGCCCGGGTCAGGCCGCGCCG
>JAJXSQ010000406.1 GCA_021784495.1 Myxococcales bacterium
GGCGACGCGCTTGGCCTCGGCGAGCTTCGCCTCCAGCGCCCGCTTCAGCTTCTTCGGGTCGGTGGTCGACGGCAGCGCGATCCGGTCGTACTTCTCGAACTCGCCCTCGGCCAGCCGGAAGCGGGCTTCGGCGGCGGCCGCGGCCCCGCGCGGCGCGGTCTCCGGCTCGAGCCCCGCCGCCGCGTAGCCGGCGACGGCGGCGCCGAAGGCGGCGCGGGCCGCCCGGTCGTCCTTGAGCGCCAGCTCCGCCAGGCCGATCTTGAGCTGGGCCTGGACGAGGAGCTCCTGCTCCCGGCTCCGGCCGAAGCGCCGCTCGAAGTCGCGGAGCGCGGCGATCTCCCGGCGCCAGTCCTGGGTCTTCTCGTAGATGAGCGCGGCGTGGAACTGGGTGCGGGCGGCGTCGTCGGCGTCGGGGTAGGCCTGGGCGTAGCGCGCGAAGGCGGCGGCGGCGGCGTCGTAGCGCTGCAGGTTCTCCAGGGCGCGGGCGGCGTCGTAGAGGGCGTCCTTGCGGTGGGTGGAGTTCGGATACTTCTCCACCAGCGCCAGGTAGCGATCGACCGCCTTCTCGAAGTCGTAGGTGTTCTCGGCGTTGAAGCCGACGCGGAAGAGGGCCTCGTCGGCGAGCGCCGAGCCCGGGTACTCGGCGCTGATCCGCTCGTACATCCGGAGCGCCGACTCGAAGCGGCGCGCCCCCTCGTAGCAGGCCGCCGCGTTGAAGAGCGCCTTGTCCGCGAACTCGTGGTGCGGGTCCTCCTTCACCAGGGCGATGAACAGCGCCGCCGCCTCCTCGTACCGCTTGGCGTCCATGAGCTGCATGGCCCGGTTGAAGCGCCCGCCGAGCTTGAACTTCTGCAGGGTGGCGTTGAGGGCCGCGTCGCGGGCGAGCCCGCTGGCCTGGAGCCGCGCCGAGGCCTCCTCCACGGACTTCCAGTCCTTCACCGCCAGGTAGGACTCGATCACCAGGTTGGCGGCGAAGCCGGCGACCTCGCTGCCGGGCCAGCGCCCCAGGACCTCCTCCAGGCGGCAGCGCGCCTCGTCGAAGTCGTCGTACTCGTAGAAGATCTCGCCCGCCTTGTAGGCGATCGCCGGCGCCCGCCGGTCGTCCGGGCGGAGCCCCACGAAGCGATCCGAGGAGCGCACCAGGTCCTGCAGGACCGGCGGGAGCGGCTCGGCGCGCACCACCTCGTCGGCGGGGCGCTCGGTCGAGCGGAGCACCCGGCGCGCGGCGAGCTGGCCCGCGCGCTCGAGCCGGGTCGCCTCGCCCTCCCAGGAGATGACCGCCGAGACGGCGGCGTCGGTGCGGTAGCGGTCGTCCGCCGGGTCGTCCCGGACCGCGGCGTAGGCCCGCGCCGCCCGCTCGAAGTCGAGGGAGTTGTAGAGGCAGTCGGCCCACTGGTAGCGGAGCTCGTAGGCCTGCCTCGAGTGCGGGAACCGCTGGAGGTAGGCGCCGTAGGCGCGGGCGGCGACCCGGTACTCGGCGACCGCCTCCTCGAGCTTGCCGTCGGCCTTGTACTGCTGGGCCTGCGCGTGGTGGAAGGTGGCGGCGCGCAGGAGGCTCTTCTCGGTCAGGTCGCGGACCGCGACCAGGAGCTCGGGATCCCCCTTGTTCGCCTCCCACCAGGGCGTCCCGGGGGAGTAGGCGTCGGCGAGCGCCTGGCGGGCCTCGGTCTCCTTGTCGAAGCGGCGATCGCGCGACCAGGCCAGGACGATCTTCGACTGGATCGTCGGGGCGTCGGGGGAGAGCGGCCCGAGGGCGAGCACCTCCTGGTAGGCGTCGGCGGCCTCGGCGTAGCGGGTCTCGTCGAGGTAGACGTCGCCGAGCCGGGCGAAGATCTCGGCCTCGTAGGGGCGCCCGCCGATCCCGGCGAAGAAGGCCCGGGCGCGGCCGACGCCGCCCCACTTCTCGTCGGAGAAGCTGATGGCGGTGTACTGGACGGCCTCCGGCCAGACGTCGCCGCCCGCCTTCTCCCCGGTCTTCGCCGCCCGGGCGACGTAGTGATCGAGGAGCCGGGTGAAGGACTCCACCGCGTGCGGGTAGTCGTCGAGCCGGTAGTAGGTCCAGCCCAGCTTGTAGATCGCCCGCGCGTAGAGGGGATGGTCGGGGTAGGCGTACATCTTCGAGAACGCCTCGGCCGCCCGGGTGAGGCTGCCGGCCGAGACCCGGTCGAACCACCAGTCGCCCAGGCGGACCCAGGCCTCGGGGACGAAGGGGCTCTCCGGGAAGCGGTCGATGACCGTCCGGTAGGCGGCGATCGCCTCCTCCCCCTGGTTCATCTCGGCGAGGCAGTAGCCGAGGAGGTAGTAGATGCCGTGGGTGAAGCGGTAGTCGGGGAAGCCGGTGATCAGCCGCTGGTAGAGGCCGATCGACGCGGCGTAGTCCTTCTGCGGCTCCGGCCCGGGATCGCGCCCCTCGGCCATGGCCCGGCGCGCGCTCTCGCGGTAGGCGTCGCTCGCCGCCTTGAAGTCGTCGTTCGACTTCTCGTAGTAGAGCTCGGCCAGCCGGAACATCGCGTCGGGGGTGAAGCGCGGGTCGTCGGGGTACCGGGAGAGGAACTCCTCGAAGCGGGCGATGGCGGACACCCGCTCGGCCCGCTCCAGCCCCTCGAGGTCGGCGATCGACTGCTCGAACTCGTCGGACAGGAAGCGCCGGCGGGTCTGGAACTGCTCCCGGACGATCCGCTGGACCTCGCCGCCGTAGTCCTTCGCCTCCTCCTCGAACCGGTCGATCGCCGCCTCGAGCTCTCGGACGTCCTCGTCGCT
>JAJXSQ010000407.1 GCA_021784495.1 Myxococcales bacterium
CCCCGCCCCGCCCGCGCCGGCCCCGGACCCGGCGGGGGGCGAGCGCGCCGTGCGCCCCTTCTCGGGGGGGGCCCTGCCCGCCGATCTCGAGGCGCGGCGGCGGGAGGCCGAGGCGCTCGCCCGCTTCCTCCTCGACAACCTCTCGTGATTTTCGTGGTAGGTACCGCCCGGCCGGCACCGCCGGCACCGGCCCAGGATCTCGACCCATGAGCCTCGCCCTCCTCCGCGTCACCGCCGCCCTGTACCTGGTCGCCGCCGGGGGCTTCGTCTTCTTCTTCGCCCGCCCCCGCCACGCCGGGGCGGCCCGGGTCGGCGGCTGGTTCATGGGCGCCGCCTTCGTCCTCCACGCGGCCGCCATCGGGCTCGGCTGCCGCGAGTACGGGGGGCTCGAGTGGTTCACCCTCCGCGGCGGGTTCGTGCTCATGGCCTGGCTGGTGGCCGGCGCCTACCTCCTGGTGCAGCGCTTCACCCACCTCCCCGGCGTCGGCGCCTTCGTGACGCCGCTCGCCCTCCTCTTCCTCCTCCCCGCGCTCTTCGGCGACGGGGCCGCCCCGGGCGTGGCCCCGGAGGTGGTCCGCCACCCGACGCTCACCCTCCACGTCCTCTCGGCCACGCTCGGGGTCGCGCTCTTCGGCGTCGCCGCCGGCGTGGCGCTCATGTACCTGCTGCAGGAGCGCGAGGTGAAGGGGAAGCGCTTCGGCGCCCTCTTCTCGCGGCTGCCCTCCCTCGAGGCGCTCGACACCCTCACCCAGCGGCTGGTCCGGGCCGGCTTCGTGGTCTTCACCGTGGCGCTGCTCGCCGGCTCGGTCACCGCGAGCGTGGTCTGGAAGAGCGCCTGGTCCTGGGGCGATCCCCAGCAGGTCGCCAGCCTGGTGATCTGGGCGCTCTACGGGGGGATGGTCCAGGCCCGCCACTCCGGCTGGCACGGCCGGCGCTACGCGCTCCTCACCATGGTCGGCTTCGGGCTGGTCATGGGGTCGATGGTGAGCCTGAAGGCCATCCCGGGCGCCACCCGCCACGCCGGGAGCTTCTCCGCCGGGGCCCAGGGGGGCACGCCGTGAGCCGGCCGGAGCTCTTCCTGGTGGGGCTGTCGCACAAGAGCGCCCCCATCGACGTCCGCGAGCGCGTGGCCCTCTCCGGCGAGGCGCTCAAGGAGGCGCTCGTCGAGCTGAAGCAGGCCGACGGGGTCGTCGAGGCCTTCGTGGTCTCCACCTGCAACCGGGTCGAGGTCTTCGTCCACGGCGAGGCCGACGAGCCGGCCGTCCGCTTCTTCACCGGGCGCGCGCCCCGGGCGGGCGAGCACCTCTACCAGAAGCGCGGCCCCGACGCCGTGCGCCACCTCTTCCGCGTCGCCGCCAGCCTCGACTCGATGGTGGTCGGGGAGCAGCAGATCCTCGGGCAGGTGAAGGAGGCCTACGGGCTGGCGAGCGGCGTCCAGGCGGCCGGCAGCTTCATGTCCCGCCTCTGCAACCGCGCCTTCGCCACCGCCAAGCGGGTCCGGACGGAGACCGAGATCGGGCGGGGCGCGACCTCGATGTCCCAGGTGGCGGTCGAGCTGGTGGAGAAGATCTTCGGCGATCTCCGCGGCCGGTCGATCCTGCTGGCCGGCGCGGGGAAGATGGGCGCCCTGTCGGCCAAGGCGCTCCAGGTGCTCGGCGCGGACCGCATCCTGGTCACCAACCGCTCGGCCGAGCGCGGCCAGGCGCTGGCCGCGCAGGTGGGGGGCGCGGCCCGCCCCTGGGACGAGCTCCAGGACCTGCTGGCCCAGGCCGACGTGGTGATCGTCTCCACCGGCGCCCCGACCTACGTCCTCACCGCCGAGATGCTGCGCCTCGCGATGCGCCAGCGGCGGCACCGCTCCATCTGCCTCATCGACCTCGCGGTGCCCCGCAACGTCGACCCGGCCTGCGCCGGCCTCGGCGACGTCTACGCCTACGACGTGGACGACCTCCAGAAGGTGGTGGCCGCGAACCACGACGTCCGCCGCGGCGAGGCGGTCGAGGCCGAGGCGATCGTCGAGGCCGAGGTGACCGCCTTCACGCGGGAGCGGGACGCCCGCGCGGCGCTGCCGGTGCTCGCGCTCGTCCGGCGCCAGGCCGAGCAGATCGCCCGGGGCGAGGCCGAGCGGACGCTCGGGGCGCTCGGCGCGCGGCTCGACGAGCGCGGCCGCCGGAGCGTCGAGGCGATGGCCCAGGCGATCGTGAACAAGCTCCTCCACGTGCCGACGACGCGGCTCAAGGCGGCGGCGGCGGCGGGCGACACCGCGCTGCCGGTCGCCGCGGCCGAGCTCTTCGGCGTCGAGGAGGCGCCGCCCCCGGCGCCCCGCCGCGACGGCGAGACCCCCGCGGCCGGCGCGGCCGCAACGGAGACCGAGTAGCGTGACCATCCGCATCGCCACCCGCCGCAGCCCCCTGGCCCTGTGGCAGGCCAACCACGTCGCCGCCCTGCTCCGGGCCCGCGAGCCCGGCCTCGAGGTCCAGCTCCGCGAGATCACCACCCGGGGAGACCGGATCCTGGAGGTCCCGCTGGCGCAGGTCGGCGGGAAGGGGCTCTTCGTGAAGGAGATCGAGGACGCCCTCCTCGCCGGGGAGGCCGAGGTGGCCGTCCACTCGATGAAGGACCTGCCGGCGGTGCTCGCCCCCGGCCTCGCCGTCGGCGCCGTGCCGCCCCGCGAGGACCCGCGCGACGCGCTCTGCTCCCCGCGCTGGGGCACCCTCGCCGCGCTGCCGCAGGGGGCGCGGGTGGGCACCTCCAGCCTC
>JAJXSQ010000035.1 GCA_021784495.1 Myxococcales bacterium
GGCCGGCGCGGGCGGGGCGGGGGGCGCCGCCGGGGCCCGCGCCGCCGCCACCGCCGCCTGGAGGGCGCTCGCCTCGGCGAGGAAGCCCGGCTCGACGTCGTAGGCCACGTCGCCGAGGACGACCGAGGCGTCGACCGCCTCGCCCCCCAGCTCGCGGACCGCGGCGAGCGGCTTCACCTTCCGGAGGAGCTGGTGGGGGTCCTCCGCGCCGGCGACCACCGCGAGGAACCGGACCGCCGGCTCGAGCGCGTAGCTCCGCCCGCGCCCCGCGCCGGCGAGGAGCGTCATGACGTTCCCGACGAAGTCGATCTTGCCCTGCGCGGCCCAGGAGTCGAGCATCGCCTGGGAGACGAAGAGGAGTCCGGCCATCGCATCCTCTCCCCCGCCCGGCGCGGGCGAGGAAGGCGTCGACGGTACCACGCCGGCCGAACGGCTTGCCAGGCGCGGGCCGGCCGCGTAGAAAACGGAGGCGGGCCGGCCCTGCCCTCCCGAGGAGACTCCATGGCGTCGAGCGACATCGTCACCCTCCAGGACGCGACCTTCGACCAGGAGGTCCTGAAGAGCACGGTCCCGGTCCTCGTCGACTTCTGGGCGGTCTGGTGCGGCCCCTGCCGGGCGATCGCCCCGGCCGTCGAGGATCTCGCGCGGCGGTACCAGGGCAAGCTCAAGGTCTGCAAGCTCGACGTGGACGAGCACCAGCAGGTGCCCCAGTCCTACGGGATCCGCTCCATCCCCACCCTGCTCGTCTTCAAGGACGGCAAGGTGGTCGACACGGTGGTCGGCGCGGACCGGACGCGCCTCGAGCAGTCGGTGAAGAAGGTCGCCGGCTGATCCCGCCTCGCGGGCGCGCCGCGGCGCACCCGGCCCGCCCGGCCCGCCGGCTCAGTTGACGAACCGGCGCATGCCGACGTTGGCGAGCAGGCCGAGCCCGGCGAAGACGACCAGCACCGACGAGCCGCCGTAGCTCATGAGCGGGAGGGTGACCCCCACCACCGGCAGCGCGCCGGTGACCATGCCCACGTTGATCGTCGTCTGCCAGAAGATCATGGCGGTGACGCCGATCGCCAGGAAGTGCCCGAACCGGTCGCGGGCGTTCCCGGCGATCTCCAGCGCCGAGCCGACCAGCGCGAAGTAGAGCGACAGGAGGAGCGCGCAGCCGACGAAGCCGTGCTCCTCGGCCCAGACGGAGAAGATGAAGTCGGTGTGCTGCTCCGGCAGGAAGGAGAGCATCGTCTGGGTCCCCTGGCCCCAGCCCTTGCCGAGCCCCTGCCCGGAGCCGACCGCGATCTTCGACTGCAGCGCGTGGTAGCCGGCGCCGAGGGCGTCGCCCTCCGGGTTCAGGAAGGTCTCCAGCCGCTTGCGCTGGTAGGGCTTCAGGTGGGGGAAGGCGAGCAGCGCCGCGCCCGAGGCGGCCAGCGCGAGGAGGCCGAGGGTGAGGAAGCGGACGCGCGCGAAGAGCAGCATGGTGATCCCGACGGCCAGCACCACGAGCGCCGTCCCGAGGTCGGGCTGCTTCAGGACGAGGAGCGCCGGGACCAGGGTGACGGCGAGGGGCGGCGCGAGGCCGAGGAGCCCGCGCGCGTCCTTGCGGCGCTCGTCGTCGACGTGGAACCAGAGCGCCAGCGCCAGGATCACCGCGAGCTTCGCGAGCTCCGAGGGCTGGACGTTGACCGGGCCGATCCCGATCCAGCGGCGCGCGCCCATGACCGTCCGCCCCTTCCAGAAGACGAGGAGCAGGAGCGCCACCACCCCGCCGTAGAAGGGCCAGGCCAGCCGCTGCAGGGCCCGGTAGTCGAAGAGCGTGAGGGCGAGCGCCACCAGGAGGCCGGCCCCCATCCACCAGCTCTGGGCGATCCAGACCGGCGCCCGGGCGCCGCGCGACGCCGCGGCGAGGTTCCACAGGCCGATCCCGGCGATGGCCAGCGCCAGGAGCGCCACGTGCCAGGGGAAGTGGGCGTAGCGGCGCCGGTCGGTGGACGCGGCCAGCGAGATCTCAGGTGCCACCGGGCCCACCTCCCGTGCGCGTCGCGCCGGCCCTCGCCGCGCGATCCTCCTGCTGGAGGGTGAAGTAGGCCTCGAGGACCGCGTGGGCCGTCGGGGCCGCCGCCGCCGCGCCGAAGCCGGAGTGCTCCGCCAGCACCACCACCACGATCTGCGGGTCCTCCGCCGGGGCGAACGCGGCGAACCAGGCGTGGTCCCGCTCGAAGTAGCCGACCTGCTCCGCCCGGAGCCGCCGCGCGCCCATCCGCACCACCTGGGCGGTCCCGGTCTTCCCGGCCACCCGGACCGTCGCCAGCCGCTGCGCGTAGGCGGTGCCGAACGGCTCGTTGACCGCGGCGAGCAGGCCGCGGAGCACGGTGGCGCGCGTCGAGGGGGCGAGGGCCACCCGCCCCCGCTCCTCGGGCGCGAAGGACTGCAGCACCCGGCCGTCCGCGTCCTCGACCCGGAGCACGACCTGCGGCCGCCAGAGGATCCCGGTGGCGAGCGCGCCGTAGAGGACCACCTGCTGCATGGGGGTGACGTTGACGTCCCCCTGGCCGATCGCCTCGTTGACGGCCATGCCCCGCTGGTAGCCCCCGGCGACGTGCGCGTCGGACCAGGCGACGTCGGGGATCACCCCGGGCACCTCCCCGGCCACGTCGAACCCGGTCGGCGCGCCCAGCCCGAGGCGGCGGGCCCACCGGGCGATCAGGTCGGCGCCGAGCTGCGCGCCGGCCGTGTAGAAGAAGACGTCGCAGCTCGCCCCCAGGGCGTGGGTGAAGTCGACCGCCCCGTGGCCCTGCTCGGCGTCGCAGCGCCAGCGCGCCCGCCCCATCGCGAACCAGCCGGGGCACTGGACGACGGTCGCCGGCCGGAAGATCCCCTCCTCGAGCGCGGCGATGGTGGTGACCGGCTTGAAGGTCGAGCCGGGGTGGTAGTGCTGCTGCACGGACCGGAAGAGCTCCGGCTGGAGCGGATCGGCCCGGATCTGCTGGAGCGCCTGCGCGGTGATGCGGCCGGTCATCTGGTTCGGGTCCGGCGAGGGGCGATCGACCACGGCGAGGAGGAAGCCGGTGCGCGCGTCCATCGCCAGGACGACCCCGGCCGCCGCCGGGAAGGCCTTCTCGGCCACCTGCTGGAGCCGCCAGTCGATGGAGAGGACCAGGTTGTGGCCCGGCGTCGAGGGGACGACGCGGCTCCCGTCGGCGATCAGCTCGCCGACCTTCTCCCGGCCGCGCGCGTCCACCGCGATCCGCCGCTTGCCGTCGACGCCGCGCAGCTCGCGCTCGTAGCGGCGCTCGAGCCCGCGGCGCCCGACGAAGTCGCCAGGCAGGTAGGGGGCCTGCCGGCTCCCCTCCTGCGGTTGCGCCTCGTCGAGCCTCCGCAGCTCGTCCGGCCCGATCTCGCTCATGTAGCCGAGGAGGTGCCCCCCCTGGCGCCCCCAGGGGTAGAAGCGGTGCGGCGTCGCCTGCACGTCCACGCCCGGGAGGTCGAGGGCGTTCGCCTCCAGGGCGTCGAGCTCCTCGCGCTTCACGTCCACCTTCACCGTGAAGGGCCGGAACCGCTCGAGCGCCCCCGCCGACGCCAGGAGCCCCTGGGCGCGCGCGAGCTCGTCGGAGGAGAGCGCCAGCACCGCGGCGAGCCGGTCGAGGATGTCCCCGCACTGCTTCCCGCAGTAGAAGGGGGTGAGGGTGACGTCGTAGCTCGGGCGCGAGTCGACGAGCACGGTGCGCCCCCGGTCGAGGATCTGGCCGCGATCGGCCGGGACCCGCAGCTCCTTGACGTAGTTCTCGTCGGCCCGCCCCTTGTACTCGTCTCCGTGGACGATCTGGAGCTGGAAGAGCCGCGCGAGCAGCAGGAGCCACGCCAGGAGGACCCCCGCGCCGGCCCACGCGAGCCGGGAGCGGACCGACCGCGGGGAGGCACCGGGCGCCGAGGGTGGGAGGTGGGGCACGGCGGGTCACCCCATCAGCTCGGGCGCGTCGGCGCCGAGCCAGCCGTCGAGGCGCCGCAGCGCGGCGCGGAGGAGCGGGGCGGCGAGGCCGGTGACGACCGCCTCGGCGAGCGCCCGGGAGAGGAGGCCCCACCCCGGCCGCGCGTCCGGCGGCCCGACGAGTCGGGCGAGGCCGATCGCGCCGGCGTCCACCCCGAGGACCACGGCCCCGGCGAGGAGGGCGAAGGCCGTTCGCCCGCGCAGGTCCACCGCCGCGGCGACGGCGCGCGCGAGGAGGAAGGCCGCGACCGCGAGGAAGGTCATGAGCCCCTTCGGCGACCCGGTGACGAGGTCGAGGACGTAGCCGATGGCCGCCGCGCCGACCACCCCCTCGACCATCGCCGCCTCGACCGCGAGGTGGGCGACGAGCACCGCCGCCAGGCAGAGCGGCACCCCGCCGCCGAGCTGGGCGAGGAGCGCCGCCTCCAGCGCCGAGAGGAGGAGCGCCAGCGCCGCGTAGGCGAGCGGCTTCACGGCACCGGCTCCGCCCCGGGCACCGGCGGGAGCGCGTCCTCCGGCCGGGCGCCGGACGTGACGACCAGCACCTCCTCGACCCGGGTCGGATCGACCGCGGGGATCACCTCGGCCTCCACGAAGAGGCCGTGGGAGCCCCGCCGCAGGTGGGTCACCCGGCCCACCGGGATCCCCGGCGGGAAGACGGCGTCGGTCCCGGAGGTGACGAGCCGATCCCCCTCGATGACGTCCTCGACCCGCAGCGCGTAGTCGAGGCGGGCCAGCTCCGGGCGCCCGAGGCCGCGGACGTCGGCCCGGACCCGCGTCCGCTCCACGCGGACGGCGACCGAGCTGTTGCGGTCGACCACCAGGAGCACGTCCGCGGTGCCGCCGGTCGTGGAGTGGATCCGCCCCACCAGGCCGTCGGCGGTGACCACCGGCATCGCCCGGGCGAGCCCGTCGCCGCTGCCGCGGTCGATGGTGAGGATCTGGAGCCCGGCCGGGCCGATCCGGATCCCGACGACCCGGGCGCCGACGTAGCGGCGCTCCGACCCCGCGGCGGCGATCCCCAGGAGGCGGCGCAGGCGCTCGTTCTCGGCCCGCTCCACGCCGAGCTGCTGCCGCTCGAGCTCGAGCCGGCGGTTCTCGCGCACCAGGCGCTCCGCCCGGGCCCGCGCCCCACGCAGCGCGAGGTAGCCGTCCCAGACCTCGAGGATCCCGGTGACGGCCGCGCCCACCGCCCGCTCGATCGGCGCGGTCACGAGGAGCACGGCGCGGTCGAGGGCGGAGCGGGCCGGCGGCTGGCGCGCGTGGGCGACGTAGACGGCGAACGGAAAGACGAGCAGCACCGCGGCGAGGACGAGCTCGCGATACCGCCTGATGAGCTGGAGCACCGGTTCTCCGCCAGGGCCAAATTCCCTTGCATTTTAGCGACTGTCGGCTACTTTGTTCAACCTTCCGGAGGCCGCCGCGCGCCGTCCGGTCCCACACGAGTCTTCCAGGAGCCGTCGGGTCACATGCTCGATAACCTCAGGGCGAACAAGGGCGGCATCATCACCTACCTGTTCCTCTTCGCCATCATCATCGTCTTCATCGTCAGCTTCGGCCCCGGCTCGCTCGACAAGGGCTGCACCGCCGGGCGGTCGGCGACCTGGGCCGCGCGGGTGAACGGCACCACCATCCCCGCCGCCTCCTACGAGCGCGCCTACCAGAACCTCCTGCGCGGCCTCCAGCAGCAGGCCGGCCCCGCGTTCAGCCGCGAGCTGGCCGAGCAGATGGGGCTCCAGACGATGGCGCTCGACCAGCTCGTGGAGCGGACCCTGGCGGTCGACGAGGCCGGGCGCCGGGGCCTCGCGATCACCGACGACCAGCTCGCGAGCACCATCATGGCCCTCCCCGCCTTCGAGACGGGCGGACACTTCGACCGGGACCTCTACCAGCGGACGGTCTCGAGCGTCTACGGCTCCCCGGCGCGCTTCGAGGCGGAGCTCCGGGAGGAGCTGCTCCGCCAGCGGGTGATGGCCGCGGTGCGCGAGACGGTGAAGGTGCCGGAGGCGGAGGTCCACCAGGCCTGGGCCGACGAGCACGATCGCGCCTCGCTCCTCTTCGTCCGCTTCCCCGCCGCGGCGGCCGCCGCCGAGGTGCGCCCGCCCTCCGCCGCCGAGGTCACCGCCTTCGCCGCCTCGGCCCGGGGGCGGATCGAGGCCTTCTACGCCGCCAACCCCGCCCGCTTCGACGAGCCGCGGCGCGTCCGGGCCCGGCACATCCTCGTCGCCCTCCCCGCGGACGCCACCGACGCCCAGGTCGCGGCGGCCCGGGCCCGGATCGACGGGCTGGCCGCGCGGCTCGCCCGGGGGGAGGACTTCGCCAAGGTCGCGGCCGAGGCCTCCGACGACCGCAACACGCGCGCCCACGGGGGCGACCTCGGGGTGGTGGCCGAGGGGCTGGTGGAGAAGCCCTTCGCCGACGCCGCGCTGGCGCTCGCCGCCGGCGCGGTCTCGGCGCCGGTCCGGACCCGCGCCGGCTGGCACCTGATCCGGGTCGACGAGGTCTTCCCGGTGAAGAAGGTCCCGCTGGACGCGGCGCGCCCGGTGATCGCGCGCGAGCTGCTGGTGAAGGACCGGGCCGAGGCCCTCGCCCAGGCGCGGGCCGCCGCCGCCCTCGCCGCCGCCGGGACGCGCCCGCTCGCCGAGCTCTTCCCCGCCGCGGGCGGCGGCGCCAAGGCGCACGGCCGGGTGGTGAAGCTCGGCGGCGCGGTGCTCGCCGCCGAGTCGACCGGCCCCTTCGGCGCCGGCACCTTCGTCCCCCGCCTCGGCGACGTCCCCGGCCTGGCCGCGGCGGCCCTCGCCGGCACGGTCGGCAAGCCCCTCCCCTCCGTCTGGAAGACCCCCGAGGGGCCGGTCGTCGCGGTCCTCGAGCGGCGCGATCGCCCCGACGCCGGGCGCTACCCGGCCGAGCGCGGCGAGGTGGCCTCGCGCCTGCGCCGCCGGCTCGAGCCCCAGGTCGAGGCGGCCTGGATGAAGCTGCTGCGCGACGCCGCGAAGGTGCAGGTCAACCCCGCGGTGCTCCGCAGCGCGGCGGCGGCCGCCGACCCCGACGCCGGGTAGCCGGGGCCGCGTGGCGACGCTCACCCTCGCGTCGGCCAGCCCGCGGCGGCGGGCGCTGCTGGCCGAGCTCGGGTTCCAGCTCGAGATCCGGCCCGCCGAGACCGACGAGCGCCCCCACCCCGGCGAGCTCCCCGGGGACTACGTCCGGCGGGTGGCGCGGGAGAAGGCGCGCGCCGTCGGCGGAGCGCTGGTCCTGGCGGCCGACACCTCGGTCGCGGTCGACGACCGGATCCTCGGCAAGCCGCGCGACGCGGCCGACGCCGCGGCCATGCTCCGGCTCCTCTCCGGGCGCGGCCACGACGTCCTGACCGCGGTCTGCGTCCGCCGCCCCGCCGGCGGGCTCGAGCTGGACGCGGTGGCGACCACCCGCGTCGAGGTGGCGCCGCTCGACGAGGCGGTGATCGCCTGGTACGTCGCCACCGGCGAGCCGCTCGACAAGGCGGGCGCCTACGCGCTCCAGGGGCGCTTCGGCGCGTTCGTCCGGGCGGTGCGCGGCAGCGTGAGCGGCGTGGTCGGCCTCCCGCTCGACGAGACCCTGGCGCTGCTCCGCCGGGCCGGCTTCCCCCTCCCCTGGGAGGCGCGGTGACCCTGGCCGCCCGGATCGCCGCCGCGCGGGGCGCGCTGCCCCCCGGGGTGACCCTCGTCGCCGTCTCCAAGACCCAGCCGCCCGCGGCGATCCGCGAGGCCTACGCCGCGGGCCAGCGCCACTTCGGCGAGAACTACGCCCAGGAGTGGAGGGAGAAGGCCACCGCCCTCGCCGACCTGGCGGAGCTGACCTGGCACTTCATCGGCGGGCTGCAGACCAACAAGGCGCGCCTGCTCGCGCCGCGCGCGGCCTACGTCCACACCGTCGACCGGCCGGAGCTGGCGCGGGAGCTCGCCCGGCGCTACCAGGCGGCCGGCGCCACGGCCCGGATCTTCCTCGAGGTGAACGTGGGGGGGGAGGCGCGGAAGGCGGGCTGCGCCCCCGGCGACGCCGCCGCCCTCCTCGCGCTCGCCCGCTCGCTCCCCGGGCTCGAGCCGATCGGCCTCATGTGCCTCCCGCCGGCCGCCGAGGATCCGCGCCCCCACTTCCGCGCCCTCCGGGCGCTCCGCGACCGGCTCGGCCTGCGCGAGCTCTCGATGGGGATGAGCGCCGACTGGCGGGTCGCCGTCGAGGAGGGCGCCACCTTCGTCAGGCTGGGCAGCGCGATCTTCGGCGCGCGGGGCCGGCCGGCGCCCTAGCGCCGCCGGCGGGGCGGGCCCCTAGGGGACGCGCACCTGCACCTCGCGCACCCGATCGGCGCCCTCGAGCGCGCCGACCAGGGCCGCGAGCGCGAGGGACTCGGGGAAGAGGACGTCGAAGGAGACCGAGGTGCGCCGGGCCACGCGATCGGCGTGGTAGTCGACGTCGAGCGGCCGCGCGTGGAGCGCGGCGAGCCGGGCGGTGACGTCGGCCACGGGGTCGCCGGGCGCGCCGTCCGGCGCGTCGAAGGTGAGGAGGACCCGGCGCCGGACGACGTTCTTGTCCTCGAGGACCCGCAGCACCGTCAGCGCGAGCAGGCCGAGGACGGTGACGAACACGCTCTCCGGGTACATCCCCGATCCGGCCGCCAGCCCGATCGCGGCGACCAGCCAGAGCCCGGCGGCGGTGGTGAGCCCCTGGACCGTGGCCCCCGTGCGCAGGATGGAGCCGCCGCCGAGGAAGCCGACGCCGGCCACCACCGAGGCGGCGATGCGGGAGGTGTCGACGGCCACCAGGTTCCCGGGGGTGTAGTGCTGGAAGAAGACGAAGTGGGCCGAGACGACCATGAAGGTCGCTGAGGCCATGGAGACGATGAGGTGCGTCCGCAGCCCGGCCTGCCGGCGGTGGATGTCGCGCTCGACGCCGATGATCCCGCCGAGCAGCGCGGCGATGGTGATCCGCAGCAGCATCTCCCAGTGACTGATCACCGCGCGCCTCCAGGGGACCCCTCGGGATCCGGGTCCATCGCCGGCCGACGATAGCACCGCGGCACCCTCCCCGCCGCCGGGTGGCCCGCCGGCGCCCGCCCGGTTAGGTCTCCTCGCGTCGCCGCCCCGGGGCCCATCCGCGCTCCTGGCCCGGCCGAGGAGGAGCCCGTGAACCCCGCCGCCCACCGTCGAACCTCCCCCCGCCCCCTCGAGCCCCCCCGCGCGGAGCGCCGGAGGGCGCGGCCATGATCGAGCGCGCCATCGTGGACGTGGTGACGCCGACCCCGGTGCGCGACGGGGCCGGGGTGAGGCTCCGCCGGAGCATCGCCACCGAGCGGCTCGACCACCTCGACCCCTTCTTCCTGTTCGACCACTTCGGCTCGGAGGACCCGGCGGAGTACCTGGCCGGCTTCCCCATGCACCCGCACCGGGGGATCGAGACCATCACCTACATGCTCGACGGCAGCGTCGCGCACCGCGACAGCCTCGGCAACGCGGGGGTCATCGGCCCGGGCGACGTGCAGTGGATGACGGCCGGTCGGGGGATCCTCCACGAGGAGATGCCCCGCGCCGGCCCGCGCCGGCTCGACGGCTTCCAGGTCTGGGTCAACCTCCCGGCGCGGCTCAAGATGACCCCGCCCCGCTACCAGGACGTCCCCGCGGCCTCCATCCCGGAGGTCGCGACCCCGGACGGCAAGAGGATCCGGGTGGTGGCGGGCGAGGTCGAGGGGATCGCCGGCGCGGTGCGGGAGATCTTCGCCGGGCCGACCTACCTCGACGTGGCGCTGCCCGCGGGCGGCCTCCTCGAGCAGCCGGTCGCGCGCGGCCACACCGCGCTCCTCTACCTCTTCCAGGGCGAGGTGACGGTCGGGGGCGCGGCGCCGCGCGGCGCGGTCCTCCGCGCGACCCGCCTCGCGATCCTCGGCGACGGGGACCTGGTCCGGGTCCACGCCGGGGCGGCGCCCGCCCGCCTCCTGCTCCTCGCCGCCCAGCCGCTCCACGAGCCGGCGGCCCGCTGGGGCCCGTTCGTCATGAACACCCCGGAGGAGATCGAGGAGACGCTGCGCGAGCTCCGCGACGGGACCTTCGCCCGCGCGGCGCAGCGAGCGGAGCCCCCGCGCCCGGGCGGCGACGGGGCGGAGGGGCCGGGGCAGCGGCGGCGCGATCGCTAGGACGCCCGGAGCCGGAGCCGGCCGGCCTCGGTCACCTCGACGAGGAAGCCGGCGCCGCAGTAGAAGCAGCGGACCTCGTCCCCGTCGCCGAAGCGATCGTCGTAGGGGTTGTTGGCGTCGCACTCGGGGCAGTCGAAGTCGCCGAACCTCCGGCCCGCGCCCTCCGCCGACGCCTCCTTCTCGTCATCGTCCTCGTCGTAGCCCTGATCGATCGGCATCGGTCTGCTCCCGGCGGCGCCCTCGCGCGAGCTTACCCTGGGGGCTTCGGGGCCGCGAAGACGGCGTGGCGCCAGGGCACGGGTGTCGCGGGGTGTCGCCTAAACCGTCGTTTTCAAGGCCGAGCAGGGCCGGATCCGGGCCGATCCCGCTGGCGCGTCGCGTGCATGAGCGACCCGGGTGGGCCCAGGAGCCGTGGGACGGGAGGGCAGCGACATGAGGTTCCCCATCCTCGCCATCGTCGTCGCGGCCTCGGCCGCGCTCCCCGCGGGCGCGCGGGCGCTCGCCTTCGCCCCCGGGGAGGAGACCGTCCTCGCCATCTCCTACCTGGGCCTGCCGACCGGCGAGGGGCGCATCTCCGTCGGGGACCCGATCGGCGACCTCTGGCCGGTCACCTTCCAGGCGCGCACCGCCGGCGTCGCCGGCTTCCTCGACGTCCGCGAGCACCTGGTCTGCGCCTGGGACGCGCCGACCCAGCTCCCCCGCGGCTCGGACCTGCGCGCCTTCGAGCTGGGCGACGCGCACGCCGACTCGCTCCACTTCGACCGCGCGGCCAACGTGGCCACCGTCTCGGTGGAGCGCCGGGACCGGCGCCGGGAGAAGACCGTGGCCGTCCCCCCCGGCGCGCAGGACCTGACCGGCGCGTTCATGTGGCTCCGGCTGCAGCCGCTCGAGATGGGGGAGCGCCACCAGATCCCGGTCCTCACCGGCTCCAAGCTCTTCGAGCTCACCGCGGAGGTGGTCGGACGGCGCGCCGTCCGGACCCCGGCCGGCACCTTCGACACCGTCGAGGTCCGGGTCCACCTCGAGCTCGCCGGCCAGTTCCAGAGCCGGCGCGACATCCAGCTCTGGTTCTCCGACGATCCGCGCCACGTCCTGGTCCGCGTGGAGGCCGACCTCGCCCTCGGCGGCATCGTGGCCGAGCTCGAGCGCTACCACCCCGGCCAGGCGCTGGCCGCCGCGGACCGGCGCGATTGACGGCCCGGCGAGCGGGGCGCGATCATCGCGCGCGTGCTCGCCGCGATCGCCGCCCTCCTCCTCTCCGCCGCCCCCCCCTGCGGGCTCCCGCCGCTCGCCGGGCCGCCGCCCTGGGCCTCGGGCGAGCAGCTCGAGATGGACCTCGGGCTCCTCGGGGCGATCCGGGTCGGCGAGGTGCTCTTCGCCGTGGAGCGCCCGCCGGAGCGCGGCGGGCCCGTGCCGGTGGTCGCCCGGGTCCGGAACACCACCCGGTTCGGGCCGGTCCGGCGCCTCGCCGCGGTCGGGCTCTCCTGGCTCGATCCGGTGACCCTCCGCCCGGAGCGGTACCGGGAGGAGTCGGACGAGGACGGCCGGCGCCGGACGAGCGACGCGCGGCTCTCCCCGCCGGCGGCGGAGGTGGTGGTCGTCTCCACCGACCGGACCGCGCGGGGCGAGCGGAGGTACGCGCGCCGCGGCGACGTCCTCGACCCCCTCGCGGCGATCTACTACCTGCGCGCCGCGCGCCTCGCGCCGGGGAGCGGCTTCTGCTTCGATCTCCTCGCGAACGGGAAGTACTGGCGGGTGACGGGCAAGGTCGCGGCGCGGACCGCGCCGATCGAGGTGCCCTGGGGCCGCTTCGAGGCGCTCCGGCTCGAGGCGACGGCGCGGCGCGCCGACGGCACCGGGAAGGATCGCCCGCTCTGGCTCTGGCTCGGGACGGACCGCGCGCGCCTCCCGCTCGCGGCCGCCACCGAGGTGGACCTCGGCCCGGTGGCGGTGCGGCTGACCGGCGTCCGCTCCGCCGGCGCCCCCCGCTGATCAGGCGGCGGGGGGCGGCGCGGGGGGCTCCATCCTCGCCGCCACCTGCGCCAGCCTTCGGCGGACGCTCGCCAGGAGCTCCCCGAGGTACTCGAGCTGCTCCGAGGGCCCCCCGCCGAGCGCCAGCGCGAGCAGCTTCGACTGGGTCACCCCGGCGTCCCCGAGCACCGCCTCGATCCGGCCGAGGTAGCCGTGCAGGGCGCCGAGCGCCTCGCGCGCCTCGCGCAGGTCGTCGGAGAGGAAGTCGAGGACCA
>JAJXSQ010000408.1 GCA_021784495.1 Myxococcales bacterium
CCCGCCAGACCCGAGTGGTCCACGGGACGCACGGCACGCGTCAGAAGAAGCTTCTGACCGCGTCGGGCTCCCCGGGCCTCGTGCTCGTCGGGCCGGACGGCAAGCCGATCCCTGGATTCACCCAGGGCCCGGTGCCGCCCGCCATCCCGCCGGGAACGGTCCAGAAGTAGAAGTAGCGGTACGGCCCCCGGGCGAGAGAGCACTCCTCGCCCGGGGGCTCTTTGTCCGCCCGCTCAGCCTTCGGCCCGCTCCGCCGCCAGCTGAACGACCGGCAGGAGGACCCGGAAGACCGTGCCCTCGGCCGGCCGGCTCTCGAACTCGATCCGGCCGCCGTGCTCGACGACGATCTGTCGGCTCAGGTGGAGGCCGAGCCCCGTGCCCTTCCCCTCCGGCTTGGTGGTGAAGAGCGGCTCGAAGAGTCGCGCCTGAACCTCGGGCGGGATGCCGCTGCCGTTGTCCTCCACCGAGGCCTCCGCCGTCTCGCCGACCTGCCGGACGCGGACGCGGATGCGGGCGCAGCCGTCCTCGGGCACCGCCTGGACCGCGTTCAAGAGCAGGTTCAAGAACACCTGCGTGAGCTTCTGCGGAGAGCCCTCGACCCGGCCGCACGGCTGGTAGTCGCGGACCACGCCGCCGACGCGCACGAACTCTCCGCCCGCGAGCCGGATGGCGCCGTCGAGGACCTCCGCGAGCGCGACCTCCCGCCGCAGCTCGGGCCCCTTGCGCCCGAAGGCGCGCATGTCCCGCACGAGGAAGGCGAGCTGCTCCGCGGCCCGCGCGGCGTCGGCGAGCGCCTCGCCCGCGTCCTGCAGCGGCCCGGCCGCCGCCGGTGGCGTCCGGCCGTCCGTCCGGAACTTCGCCACCACGGCCGCCGCGGCGTCGACGTTGGCGACGAGGGTCGCGAGCGGGTTCGAGACCTCGTGGGCGAACGACCCCGCCATCATCCCCATCACCTCGAAGCGCTGGGCGTGTCGCAAGAGCCCCTCGTGCTCCGCGAGCCGGATGCGCGACCGGGCGAGCTCGTCGACCATGTCGTCGAACCGCTCGCAGAGCAGCCCGATGTCTCCGACCGAGAGGAGCTCGACGCGAGGCCGACGCGCCTTCCGCCGGGACGCCGGGGCGCCGGCGGAGGCCTCGCCGGCGGCGACCTCGGCCTCGGCGCGGGCCTCGCTCGAGAACGCCACCATCGCCTGCGCGAGGCCGCGGGTCGGGACGAGCACCGCCTGCCAGACGTGAAAGGCGATCCCCGCGACCATCGAGGCGATCCCCGTCGACGCGAGGAGGATCGCCGGCCCCTCCGGCACGCCGCCGCTCGCGCCCGCCTGGCCGCGCGTGTGGATGAGCACCACGATGAGCGCGAGGCTCACGGAGGCGAGCGAGGTGAGGCCGAAGGCGAAGTAGCCGCGCAGCGGCGGCGGGATCGCGCCCGGGGAGCCCAGCCGCAGGGACGGCTGCGCGGCGCGAAGCTGCTGCAGGAACGGCAGGGCGACGGTCTGAAAGAGCGGGAAGAGCAGGGTCAGCTCGCACGCCCCCGCGATCGCGGCCGCGACGAGGCCGTGCAGGACGAGCGGACGATCCCCGAGCCACCAGAGGTGGACGGCGATCGGGGCGACCGTGAGCGCGATGAGGCCCACGATCAGGAGCCCCATCCGGCTGGGAAGGCTGATCGCCTCCAGCCAGGCGCGCGCCGCCACCCCGTAGGTCGGCGGCTCGAGCCCGCGCAGGATCGCCCGAGTGGCGGGGGTGATCCTCAGGAAGACCACCACGCAGATCGCCGAGTCGAGGGCGAGCATCGAGACGAGGTAGCCGAGCAGGAGCCGCTGGTGCGGCACCGCGCCCGGCACCGCGACGGTCAGGTAGTACCAGCCGAGCAGCGTCGCCGGCCAGCAGAGGAGCACGCTGAGCCACGGGGCGGCGAGCAGCCAGCGCGCGCGCGGCTGCGCGCCGAGGGGAGGCTCCGGCACGGACGGGGAGGCGGTGACCATCGGCGATGGGGTCGGGTGGGAGTTCATCTGTCGACGATTCTACTCGCGATGCGGGCCAGTTGGGTGAGGCCGCCTGGCTGCCGCACCGGGAGGATCGGCGCCGGCGGGAGCCCCTCCCGGGCGAGGATCTCGTTCGCGGCCCGCATCCCGGAGACGTACGCCCCCTCCATGCAGATGACGCGCAGGCCGGTCTGCGTGTAGTCGCCCGCGAGGACGAGGTTCGGGTAGGGCGAGGCCGCCGCGGGCCGGAGCGCGTCGCTGCCGGGGGTCGAGAGGAAGAAGGCGTCGTGCCGCCCGCGGTGGAAGTAGCTCTTCTCGATGACCCCGCCCCGCGAGAGCGGCCAGAGGCCGTGGAGGACGGCCATCGCGGCGTCCACGACCTCCCGGTCCGGCTTGCCCGTGAACGCCCCGTCCTCGCCCACGAACTGGACCACCGAGCCGCGCCCCTCGGGGTCGGTCTGGATCCGCGCGAGGTCGCAGACGGTCGAGAACGGGCCGGGCAGACCGACGATCGCCCCGTCGGCGTCGTCGGGGCTGACGAGCCGGTCGTACCAGAGCGTGAGCGCCACCGTCTTCTGCGTCTTCAGCTTCGCGATGGCCGCGAAGTAGGGCAGCGCGAGCGTCTCCGGGCCGAGCGTCCCGACGAGGTCGAGCGGCGGGAGCGCGGAGACGTAGTGGTCGGCGGTCACCTGGATCACCGTCCCCGGCGGCGGGCCGCCGCCCGGCCCCGGCGCGCCCGCCCCGCTCG
>JAJXSQ010000409.1 GCA_021784495.1 Myxococcales bacterium
CGCGTCCGGCGGGCGGGGCGGACCGGGCGCGGGGCGCGGCGGCGAGGAGCCGGTCCGGGCGGCGCTCCTCCCCGAGCACCTCGCCCCGCTCGCCGGGGAGCTGGCCCGGGTCGACGACGCCCTCTCGGTCCTGCGCGACGCGCTCGCCGACGCCGAGGCGCCGCCGCTGGCGCTGGTGGCGCGGCGGGCCGCCGAGCTCCGGGTCGAGCTGGGCGCGGTGACCGCCCTGGGCGAGCCCTCCCGCGTCTACTTCGGCGAGGCGCGCGGCCGCGGAGTCTTCCTGCGCGCCGCCCCCATCGACGTCGCCGCCGAGCTGGTCGAGCGGCTCTGGCGCCGGACCGGGGCGGCGGTGCTGACCAGCGCCACGCTGGCGGCGCAGGGGCGCTTCGACTTCTTCCGCCGCCAGGTCGGGCTCGGCCCCGAGCTGGAGGTCGAGGAGGCGATCTTCCCCGGCCCCTTCGACTACCGGCGCCAGGCGGCGATCGTCGCGCCGGAGGGGGTGCCGGATCCGAACGCCCCGGGCTTCGTCGAGGCCGCGGCGCGGGCGATCGCCGCGCTCGCGGAGATCACCGGGGGGCGGGCCTTCGTCCTGTGCACCTCGAACCGGAACATGGTCGCCCTCCACCGCGCGTCCGCCGGCCTCCCCTGGCCCCGCCTCCTGCAGGGGGAGCGGCCGCGCCACCTCCTCCTCGAGGCCTTCCGCGCCGAGCCCTCGATCCTCTTCGCCACCCAGAGCTTCTGGGAGGGGGTCGACGTCCCCGGCGACGCGCTCTCGCTCGTGGTGATCGACCGGCTCCCGTTCGCGCCCCCCGGCGACCCGGTGATGGCCGCGCGGCTCGAGGCGGCCCGCGCGGCCGGCCGCGACGGGTTCAGCGAGCTGCAGGTGCCGGCGGCGGCCCTCGCCCTCCGCCAGGGCTTCGGCCGGCTGATCCGCACGACGACCGACCGGGGGCTGGTCGCGATCCTCGACCCCCGGCTCGTCACCCGGGGCTACGGGAAGGCCTTCCTGGCGTCGCTGCCCCGGTGCGAGCTCCTCCGGACCGTCGACGCCGCGCGCCGCTGGTGGGAGGCGGGCGCACCAGCGCTTCCCCAGGAATGACGGCGCGATAGAGCGTTCCGTCGAGCGCCGCCGCCCCCCGGCGCCGGCGGCCGGAACTGCGGCAATTGGTTGCACCCAGAAAGCGTACGCTTTCTGGTGGCCGTGCGCCGGCGCGCACGGTCTTCCAGGGCGTGACGGCAATCAGGTCGACCCCCCGGGATCGCGCGTGGACCAGGGCTCGCTCCTAGCGGCGGGCACGCTCGGGGCGACCGCCCTCGCCGCCGGCGTCCACCTCGCCGGGCGCCGGCGCCGGGCGCGCCGCGACGCGGCGGCGCTCGCCGAGCGCATCGACCGCCGCCAGCACCTCGCCCGCTCCCTCCACCCGGTGATCGACCCGGACGTCTGCATCGGGAGCCTCTCCTGCCTCGACGCCTGCCCGGAGGGCGACATCCTCGGGATCATCGACCACGCCGCGCGGCTGGTCCACGCCGACCACTGCATCGGCCACGGCCGCTGCGCCGCCGAGTGCCCGGTCGGCGCGATCCGGCTGGTCCTCGGGAGCGCCGAGCGCGGCGTCGACCTCCCGGAGGTGGACGAGTGGTTCGAGTCGTCGCGCCGCGGGGTCCACGTCGTCGGCGAGCTGGGCGGGATGGGGCTCATCCGCAACGCCGTCGCCCAGGGGCTCCAGGCGGCGGAGCGGCTCGCCGAGACGACCCCGCCCGGGGGCGAGGTGGTGGTGGTCGGCGCCGGACCGGCCGGCCTCGCGACCGCCCTCGGCCTGACCGCCCGCGGCGTCCCGAACCGGGTCCTGGAGCAGGACACCGTCGGCGGATCGATCGCCCACTACCCGCGCCGGAAGCTGACCCTCACCGAGCCGCTCGACCTCCCCATCGCCGGCCGGATCGGCCGCCGCCAGATCTCCAAGGAGGAGCTGCTCGACGCCTGGCAGCGGGCGATCGGCAAGGCCCGGCTCCGGATCGCGTCGGGGGTGAAGGTCGGGGGGATCGAGGGCCGGGACGGCCGCTTCACCGTCCTGACCAGCGCCGGGCCGGTCGAGGCCGCCAAGGTGGTGCTGGCCACCGGCCGGCGGGGGACGCCGCGCCGGCTGGGCGCGCCCGGCGAGGAGCTCCCCAAGGTGGTCCACGGGCTGCGCGAGCCGGAGGCCTTCGACGGCGCGCGGGTGCTGGTCGTCGGGGGCGGCGACGCGGCGGTGGAGGCGGCGATCCAGCTCGCCACCGGCTCCACCGCCCAGGTCGCGCTCGCCTACCGCGGGCCGGAGCTCTCCCGCTGCCGCGCCGCGAACCGCGCGCGCTTCGAGGAGCTGGTCGCCGCCCGGCGCGTCGCCGCCCACCTCTCGGCCGAGGTCCGGGCGATCACCGCGGCGGCGGTCCTGCTCGAGCGGGCGGGGCGGGCGGTCGAGCTGCCGAACGACGCGGTGGTCCTGGCGCTCGGCGGCGAGCTGCCGGTCCAGTTCCTGGCGTCGGTCGGGGTGGCGATGCACCGCTTCCACGGGGAGGCGCCGGGGGAGCTGGCCCGCCCGGCCCCGGCGGCGCCCCACCCCGGCCTCCACCCCGGGCCGCGGCGCGCGCTCCCCCGGCGCGCGCGCGCCGAGCGGCGGATCCTCGTCCTCCTCCGCCTCCTCTACGCGGTCGCCGGCCTCGCCCTCCTCGGCTGGCTCGCCGCGAAGGGGGC
>JAJXSQ010000036.1 GCA_021784495.1 Myxococcales bacterium
GGCTCGCGGCCAGGACGGCGGCGCCCACGGCGAGCCCGGCGCCGAGCCCCAGCCGGTGGCCGAGCCACCCCGACAGCCCCGGGTGCGTCGACCAGCCGTAGACCAGGGGGACGTGGAAGGCGTAGGCGCCGAGCGACAGCCGGCCGACCGGCGCCGCCGCGGCCGCGACGCGGGCCGGGAGGGCCGAGAGCGCCGCCAGGACGAGCAGGAGCGCGCCGATCCGGAAGGCGATGAGCGGCGGCGAGGCCGGCGGCGCCGTCCCGATCCCTTGCCAGGCCGTCGCGGCCACGAGCAGGCCCCCGGCGCCGACCATGGCCAGGGCGGTCCCCCGCGCCTGGCGGTCCGGCGTCAGGACGCCGAGGAGCCCGCCCGCCAGGGAGTAGGCCGTCCACGGGGCCAGCGGGAACGGGGAGGTCCCCCCGAGCGCCTGGATCCCGAGGAGCGCCGCCGAGGGGCGCGGGAGCTCCCGCGGGGGGTCGAGGCCGAGCGCGACGGCCAGGAGCATCAGCGCTGCGAAGGCCAGCGCCGCCTCGCGCCGGCGAAGCGGGAGGGAGAGGACGGCCGCGGTGATCAGGATCGAGGCGCCGATCGTCTGGAGCGTGTCGAAGGCGAGGAGGTGCGCCCAGGGGCCGGTGTCGCCCGCGCGCAGCCCGCCGAGGTCCCAGCCCGGGAAGCGGAGGGTCGCGCCGATCAGGGCGAGGAGGAGCGCGCGGGGCAGGCGACCGCGCAGCACCGCCGCTCCTCGCGCGCGTCCGCGGCGGATCGAGACGACGACCGCCCACCCGGCCACCAGCATGAAGAGCGGGGCGGTGAGCCCCCGCGCCCGCCAGTAGAGCCGCATCCCGTCCCCGGCCCAGGCCGCCGGGGCCAGGAGCGCGTCGAGGGTGTGGCCGAACACCATGGCGACCACGCCGATGGCGCGCGCGGCGTCGAGCGCGACGATCCGCTCCCGGGAGGAGGGGGGTCCGACCGCAGCGGTGAGGTCCGGCGTCGGCACGGCGCGTGCGGCATACCACGGATGCGGAGGGACGCCGGAGGTCCCCTCCGCGATCCCGAGCGCCGCCTGGCGGGCGGCGGCGCGACGGGGGTGGGGGCCGAGACCGGTCCAGCCGGTCGGCCCCCTCCCGGCGCCGCCGCTACTTCAGGCCGCCCTTCACGTAGGCCGCCACCGCCTTGATCTCCTCGGGGGAGAGCTTCCCGCCGAACGCGGTCATCTTGCCCTTGCCCTTCGTGATCGTCTCCTCGACCTCCGCGCCGGTGAGCTTGGTGGCGGTGAGGTCCTTGACGCCCAGCTTCTTCGCGAAGGCGGTCGACCCCTTCCCGTCGGCGCCGTGGCACCCCTTGCAGCGGGCGTGGAAGACGGCCGAGCCGTCGGCGGCGAGGGCCGGGCCAGAGAGGGAGAGGAGGAGGGCGATCGAACCGGCGATGCGCTTCATGGAAATTCTCCGCGGTGGGGAGCTGCGCCGGGGCCCCTAGTGGGCCGCCGGCGCTCCGCTCGTCTTGAAGGTTCCGACGAGGATCGGGACCGAGATCTTCACCAGGATGGTGAAGATCAGGAACCCGACCCCGAAGACCCCGAGGGCGATGGCCCACTCGGTGATCGTGGGACGGTACTCGTAGATCTCCCCGAGGGTGTCCGGGGTCATGCCGGGGATGACGAGCCCCATCCCCTTCTCGATGTAGACGCCGGCCCAGATGAGCAGGCAGCCGAGGTTGAGGGTGATCCAGTTCTGGCGTGTCTTCGGCACCAGGAAGAGGAGGAAGGCGATGGTGCTCGCGGCCAGGGAGGCCCAGGCGTACGGGACGAGCGCCGCGTGGTGGCGCAGGCCGAACCACAGGTACTGCGAGTGCATGGTGTCCTGCGTCGCCGAGTAGAACTCCTTGAAGACCTCCGCCCCGAGGAGGAACAGGTTGATGAACATCGCGTAGGACATGAGCTCGGCGACCTTCCAGATCGCCTCGTCCTGGATGGGGATGCGCGCCGTCTTCCGCAGGATCTGGAAGAGGACGATCATCACCGCCGGGCCGGAGCAGAACGCCGAGGCGAGGAACCGGGGCGCCAGGATCGACGCGTTCCAGAAGGGCCTCGCCGCCATGCCGTTGTAGAGGAACGCGGTGACGGTGTGGGTGCTGATCGAGACCGGGATGGAGAGGAGGACCAGCGGGACGAGGATCGCCTTGCGCGCCTCCCGGCCGTTGTAGGCCTGGAACAGGATGTAGACGACCACGACGAGGTTGAGCGCGAGGTAGACGTTCAGCACCAGCGCGTCCCAGGTGAGGAGCGAGCGCGGCCAGTTGGGCGTGCCGATCCCCGGCATCATGTGGAGCAGCCGGTCGGGCCGGCCCATGTCCGCCATGATGAAGAGGAGGCACATCGCGAGCGCCGAGATGGCGAGGAGCTCGCCCAGGAGGACGACCTCCTTGATGGGTCCCCAGTGGTAGATGTACGCGGGGATGACCAGGAGGACCGCCGCCGCGGCGACGCCCACCAGGAAGGTGAAGTTGCCGATGTAGAAGGCCCAGGAGACCTGGTCGCGCATGTTGGTCGCGATCAGCCCGACCCGGGCCTGGTGGACGAAGGCGACCACGCCGATGGCGATCAGCGTGCCGAGCGCCGCCAGCCAGGCAAAGTAGGTGCGGTTGCCGGTGGTCACCTGGCGCCCGCAGCCCTTCAGGAACTCGAGGATGCCGGTCATGGTCGCCCCGTCAGGTCGCGTAGAAGTAGTAGAACTGCGGGTGGGTGGCGAGCTCCTCCTTGAAGACGAAGACGCGCTTCGTCTCCATCACCTTGCGGATCTCGCTCTCCGGATCGAGGAGGTTCCCGAACTTCCGCGCCCCCACCGGGCAGACCTCGACGCAGGCCGTGTACCGGCCCTGGCGCGTCCGCTGGATGCAGAAGGTGCACTTCTCGACCACGCCCTTCGGCCGCGGGCGGTTGCCGAGGTAGTGCTGCTCGGGGTTGAGCTCCTCGGCCGGGAGGGTCGGCGTCGCCAGGTTGAAGTGGCGGGCGCCGTAGGGGCAGGCCGCCATGCAGCAGCGGCAGCCGATGCACCAGTCGTAGTCGATGACCACGATCCCGTCCGGCTCCTTCCAGGTCGCCTGGGTCGGGCACGTCTTCACGCAGGGTGGATCCCGGCACTGCTGGCACTGCACCGGAAAGTAGAACTTGTCCGGCTGCGGCACGGTCTCCGGCTCGTAGTAGATCTCGGCGTGCGAGAGATCGACGCCGTGCTCCTTGTCCATCTGGAGCACCCGGATCCACTGGATCTGCGGATCGGCGCGCGACTGGTTGTTCTCCTTCACGCAGGCGTAGACGCAGCGCCGGCAGCCGATGCAGCGGGACAGGTCGAGGCCGTACCCGAAGAAGACGCCGGGCATCGGCCCCTGGGTGCCGACGTGGACCGCCTTGCCGAACCGCTGCTTCTCGTCCGCCTCGATCTTGGCGATCGTCCGCTTCAGCTCCTCGGGCGAGAGCTCGCGGAAGTGCTTCCGGAAGAACGCCTCGACGTCGACGCCGCAGGCCGAGAGGGAGGCGATCGCCGCCCCGGCCGCGGTCGCCTGGAGGAGTGCGCGGCGCCCCGGGTCGTGACCCGCCTCCGCCTCCGGCTCGACGACGGGTAGCTGGGGATGGCTCACGGGTGGTTCTCCTCCGGCCGCCTCGGCCGGGGCATGGGATGGATCAGGGTCAGGGTCGGCGTGACCACGGTCCGGCCGTCGACGACGACCTCCTTCACCCCCTTGAAGCGCGGGGTGTGGGGGTTGTGGCAGTTCACGCAGAGGAAGTAGGTCTTGGCGCCGTTCCACTGCCCGACCCGCTTGCCGTGCACCCCGACCTTCCAGTCGCGGTACTTCGCGCCGTGGCACTGGCCGCAGAGCCGGTAGGACTCGGTGAAGGGCACCAGCTCGCCGCTCGTCAGGTGGAGCTCGTCCCGGTTGCGCGCGTCATGGCAGTCGAGGCACCAGCGCCCCTCGCCGTGGGAGAGGACCGACTGCTGCTCGTCGTGGAAGCTGAGCTCCCGCCGCCGGGTGTTCGGCGGATCCTTGGGGTCGTGGCACCCCGAGCAGGGGAAGATCCCCTCGCTGAACGGCGGGGCGTTCGCGCTGATGAGCGGCTCCGCCGGCGGGGGCGCACCGCCCTTGTCGGCCACCGTCGACTTCGCGGTCACCGGCTTCGGGTCCGCCGGGTCGGCGGCGGCCGCGGGCCTCCCCTGGAGCAGGAGCGCCGCGGCGGCGGCCAGCCCGGTTGCCCGCCACCACCTCGCGTCAACCCCACGTCGTTCGGTCATTCGTTAGCCTCCTCGCAGAGGGTAGCCCCCCGTCGGGGGTCGGTTTCTTGACCTGGATCAGGCCCGCCTGCGACCGGATGGGGCGGCCGGCGCCGGGAGAGGGCGAGCATCCCGAGCAGCACCCCGATCCCGGCCAGGGTGAGGAGCGCGTCGACGAGGAGCGGCCCCCGCACCGCGAGACCGCCGACCCGGGATCCCCAGCCGTCGAGCGCCGTCACGTAGCTCGAGGCGAGGTTCGACACGGCGATGAACGAGGTGTACTTGGTCGCGGCGCCCGGACCGTGTCCGACCATCTCCAGGATGAACGCGGCGAGCGCGGCGAAGGCGATCCCGTTGGTGAAGTTGTACAGGAGCGTCCCCCAGCCGTAGGTGAGCGGCGTCAGCGGCCCCAGCATCATCGCCAGGCCCGAGAGGGCGGTGAGCCCCCCCGCCAGGCCGTAGGCGAGCCGGCGGTTCATCCGGTCGGCGAGGAACCCTCCGATCACCGCCCCGGCCGCGCCGAGGAGCCCACCCCCGAGCCCGTTCACCAGCGCGACCTCGTCCGGCGAGGCTCCGTAGGCGCTCCCCATCGCCGAGAACAGGTTCGTGAGCGCGCCGGCGCCGACCGGGACGGCGCAGATCACCAGCCCCGTCCAGCCGACGCGGGAGCCGAGCGTCCGCCCGACGTCGCGGAAGACCGCGGCGAGCTGGCGCCGCGCCTCCGCCAGCCGGGCACGCCCGGCCACGACCGGCGGCGCCGGCTCCTCGATCCGGAGGACCGCGAGCGAGGAGATCGCCACCAGCACCCCGAGGACGCCCCCGGCGATCGGGACCGAGCTGCGCCCGGCGATCCCGAGGGCGAGCGCGCCCAGGAGCCCGGTGAACCCCACGTTGCCGGCCATCCGCCAGCCGCCCGCCTTCCCCTGGTCGCCGGCGCGGGTGGTGATCGCCATCAGCCCGTCGGCCGCCACCGCGGCGGTCGTCCCGGCGACCTGCGCCAGGGTGGCGAGGACCGTGAAGGCCAGGAGGTGGCGGGAGGGATCGGAGAGGAGCGAGAGCGCGACCAGCGCCGCGGCGGTGAGGAGCGCCGTCAGGAGGAACCACCGCCGCCGCCGCCCCCCGAGGTCGACGAGCGGGGCCCAGGCGAACTTGAAGGCGTGGGGGGCCATCGAGATCCCCGAGACGGCCCCGATCGCCGCGAGCGAGACCTGCCGCTGCTCGAGCCAGAACGGCGCGGCGATGGTGACGTACCCGACGGCGGCGCCGAAGGGCAGGATGGTGAAGGCGAAGAGCCAGGGCGGGGTCGGACGCACGTTCGGGTCGCTCACGGGCCGGCGACTCTAGCCGGTCGCGCGCGGGCCGTCGCCCGCGCCCGGGCCGACCCGCCCCGCCGGGGAGCGCGACGCGGGCGCCCGCGCCCGGGCCGGCGAGGTATGGTCCCGGCCGGAGCGACCCCGCGGGAGGACGCGATGGCGACCATCTTCTTCACCGGCTTCCCCGGGTTCCTCGGGGCCGAGCTCCTCCCCCGGATCCTCGCCCGGCGCGACGGGGCGACCGCCACCTGCCTGGTGCAGCCCCGCTTCGCGCCGCTGGCGCGCGCGCGCGTCGACGCCCTCGGCCCGGCGCTCGCGGCCCGCGTCGAGCTCGTCGAGGGGGACCTCACCCGCCCCGGCCTCGGGCTCGCCGAGCACGACCGGATCGCCCGCGAGACGGCGGAGATCTTCCACCTCGCCGCGCTCTACGATCTGGCGGTGTCGCGCGAGGCCGGGATGGCGGTGAACCTCGGCGGGACCCGGCGGGTCCTCGAGTTCGCGGCGCGGTGCCCGCGGCTCGAGCGGTTCCAGTACGTCTCCACCTGCTACGTCTCCGGGCGGCACCAGGGCCGCTTCCTGGAGTCGGACCTCGAGCGGGGGCAGCGCTTCAACAACTTCTACGAGGAGACGAAGTTCCTGGCCGAGGTGGAGGTGCGCGCCCGGCTGGCCGCGGGCCTGCCGGCCACCATCTACCGGCCGGCGATCACCGTCGGCGACAGCGTCACCGGCGCCACGCAGAAGTACGACGGCCCCTACTTCGTGATGCGCTGGCTCCTGCGCCAGCCGGGCCTCGCGCTCCTGCCGACCGTCGGCGACCTCTCCGCGGAGGTGAACCTGGTGCCGCGCGACTTCGTGGTGCGCGCCATCGAGGAGCTCTCGGGCCGCCCCGGCAGCGCGGCGAAGACCTACCACCTCGCCGACCCCCATCCGCCGACCGCCGCCGCGCTGATCGATCTGCTGGGCGAGGCGACCGGGCGGACGGTCCTGCGGGTGCGCCTCCCGCTGGGGGTCGCGAAGGGGGCGCTCCGGCACGTCCCCGGGCTCCAGCGCCTGATGCAGATCCCGCCGGAGGCGATCGACTACTTCGTCCAGCCGACCCGGTACGACACCGCGAACGGGATCGCCGACCTCGCCGGGACCGGCGTCGCCTGCCCGCCGCTGGCGAGCTACCTCCCGGCGCTCGTCGCGTTCGTCCGCGCCCACCCCGAGATCGGCTCGGCCGCGATGGCCTGACCGGGCGGGCCGGCGCTCACCGGCCCCCCCTCCCCGCGAGCCAGCGCGCGATCTCGGGGCCCGTCCGGGCGGCGAGGTCGACGTCCTCGGAGAGCCGCTCCAGGGTCTGAGCGACCGCGGCCCGGGCCGGCTCGACCGGGTGGCGCGCGAAGAGCGCGCGCGCCTCGTCGAGCTCCTCCCGCCGGACGAGGAGCCCGACCGCCTCCACCACGCGCCGCAGCAGCATGGGCGCGCCGCCGAGCCGCGCCTCGACCGCCGCCCAGTCCTCCTGGAGGCGCCGCCAGAGGGGCGCGCGGGCCGCCCGGTTGCCGAGGAGGGACGCGGCGAAGCTCGCCCAGTCCTGGAGCGGGACGCCGTCGCCGAGGAGGAGCGCGATCGCGCGCTCGACGAGCGCCGGCTCCTCGAAGGCCGCCAGCGAGAGGAGCCAGCGCCGCCGGAAGGCCGGATCCCGCTCGCGCTGGAACGCGGCGAGGTGCGCCTCGAACCGCCGCGCGTCCCCTCCCCGCGCCACGATGGCCACGACGGCGTCGTGGAGGTTCGCCTCGACCGCGCCCCGGTCGCCGCCGACGAAGCGATCGAGCCGGGCGGCGGCCTCGGCGGCGACCGCGGGGCTGCGCGCCACGAGCCCGACCGCGCGCAGCAGCGCCGCCCGGGCGAGCCGGGGCTCGTCGTCCTCTCCCGGCGCCGGATCCCAGCCGGCGGCCGAGAACCGCTCGCCGAGGAGCTCGCGCACCCAGGCGGCCAGCCGCGGGCGATCGTCCTCGGGCACCAGGCGCCGCTCGAGGGTCGCCAGGAGGCCGACGAGCTCGTCCAGCACGACCCGGTCGGTCTCCCGGGAGAAGGCCTCGCAGAGGTCGAGGAGATCGCCGATCCCCCGCTCCCCGCGCCGCACCAGCGCCCACCCGTCGGAGAGCAGCGCCACCCGCTCCGGCGGGGCGAGGTCCTCGAGGTGGCCGGCGAGCGCCCCGAGGAGCGCCGGGCCGGGCGCGACCCGGTAGAAGCCCGTCGCGCCGGCGTTCACCACCACCCAGTCCGGGGCCGCGCCCAGCGGGAGGGCGACGGCGCCCTCCCTGAGGAGCAGGCGCCGCTCCTCGACCCTCCCCGCCCGGCCGAGCCTCAGCACGATCGGGATCGGCCAGCGCGCCCCGGGATCCTCGTCGCCCGGCCGGGAGAGGAAGCGGCGCTGCGAGAGCCGGAGGGTCGCCCCGACGAGCTCGGCGTCGACCACCGGGAACCCCGGCCGATCGATCCAGGCGGCCGCCAGCTCCTCGACCGGCTCGCCCGACGCCTCGCCGAGCGCGCGCCAGAGATCGGCGGCGACCGCGTTGTCGCGCGCGTGCCGCCGCATGTACCGGCGGATCCCCTCCCGGAAGCGATCGGCGCCGAGGTAGCGCTCGATCATCCGGAGCACCCCCCCGCCCTTCTCGTAGGTGATGAGGTCGAAGGACTCGGTCGCCTCGCCGACGGTCCGGACCTCGGCCCGGATCGGGTGGGTGGCGTGGAGGGCGTCGAGCGCCATCGCCGCCGCCTTGCCCTGGTCGAAGTCGAGCCAGAGGCGCCAGCCCGGGCGCCACCCGTCGACCACCAGGTAGGCCATCCAGGTGGCGAAGGCCTCATTGAGCCAGAGGTCGTCCCACCAGCGCATCGTCACCAGGTTCCCGAACCACTGGTGGGCGAGCTCGTGGGTGACCACCTCCGCGACCCGCTTGCGCTGCGCCAGGGACGCGGTCGCCGGGTCGAGGAGGAGCGCGACCTCCCGGTAGGTCACCAGCCCGGCGTTCTCCATCGCCCCGGCCTCGAAGTCGGGCAACGCCACCTGGTCCAGCTTCCCGAAGGCGTAGGGCAGCCCGAAGTAGTCCTCGAGCCGCGGCAGCGCCGCGAGCGCCACCTCCTGCCCCCAGGCGGCGAGCCCCCCCTTCCCGGTCGCGGCCCAGCTCCGCACCGGGATCGCGCCGATCGCGCCGGTCGCCCCGGCCTCGATCCGGCCCACGACCAGCGCCACCAGGTAGGCCGGCAGCGGCGGGGTCTCGGCGAACCGGACGACCCGCGTCGCCCCCCTGGCCTCCGACGACTCGGCGGCGCCGTTGGAGAGGGCCTCCAGGTCCGACGGGATCTCCACCGCGAGGCGCCAGGGCGCCTTGAAGCCCGGCTCGTCGAGGCAGGGGAAGACCCTCCGCGCGTCGGCCGCCTCGAACTGGGTCGCCGCCAGCTCCGGACCGGCCAGGTAGAGGCCGCGCAGGCCGTCGGTGAACCGGCCGGTCCAGGCGAGCCGGAGCTCCGCGCGACCGGCCGGGAGCGCCGCCGGGAAGGCCAGCCGGACGGTCTCGCTCGCCGCGACCGGCGTCGCGCTGCCCTCGAGGAGCCGTCCGCCGACCTCGCAGGCGCAGCGCGTCAGCCGCAGCCCCGCGGCGTGGAGGACCAGCTCGCTCGCCTCCCTCGCGAGGGAGAGCGCGAGGGTCAGCTCGCCGGAGAAGGCGCGCCCCGCGAGATCGACCGACAGCCGGGCGTCGTAGCGGAGCGGACGGATCCCGGGGTCGAGGCGGAAGGCGCGGTCTTCGGTCGGGTGTCGCATCCGTTCTCCGTGCTGACGGGGGGAAGGTGGCCGCGGGCGGGGCTCGCCACCCGGTTGGGTTGATACCACGCCACGCGGTGCGCCAGCGCGCCTCCGCCGGTTACTGGATCCCGTCGAGGAGAGATGGCCGAGCCCCGCACCCGCCCCGACGAGATCTCCCGCTCCCGCGAGGTGGCGGAGGCGGCGCGCGACCGCGAGTGGAAGGGCGCGGGGTTCCTCCGGGACCTCTTCCTCGGGCGGCTCGACCTGGGGCTCGTCGATCCCTATCCGCTGGCGCGCTCCACCCGCCCCGCCTTCCTGGAGTGGCTCGCGCGCTTCGAGCGCTTCCTGCGCGAGGAGGTCGATCCGGCCGCGATCGACGAGGCCGAGGCCTATCCACCCGCGGTGCTGGACGGGCTCCGCGCCCTGGGGGCCTTCGGGATGAAGGTCCCGACCGAGTACGGCGGGCTCGGGTTCGACCAGGTCGAGTACGGGCAGGTCATGCAGCTCCTCGGGAGCCACGACGCCAGCGTGACCGCGCTCCTCTCGGCCCACCAGTCGATCGGCGTCCCCCAGCCGCTCGAGCGCTTCGGCTCCGAGGAGCTGAAGCGCCGCTACCTCCCGCGGATCGCCCGGGGGGCGATCAGCGCCTTCGCCCTGACCGAGACGGTGGTCGGCTCCGATCCGGCGCGCCTGACCACGACCGCGCGGCGCTCCGCCGACGGCACCCACTACCTGCTGAACGGCTCGAAGCTCTGGTGCACGAACGGCACCATCGCCGAGCTCCTCGTGGTCATGGCCCGGGGGCCGGAGGACGACCAGATCAGCGCCTTCCTGGTGGAGGCGGCCTGGCCCGGAGTGAGGGTGACCCACGCCCTCCACTTCATGGGGCTGCGGGCCATCTCCAACGCGGCCCTCCAGTTCACCGACGTCCGGATCCCGGCCGGGAACCTGATCGGCGCCGAGGGGCGCGGCCTCAAGATCGCGCTCTCCACCCTCAACACCGGCCGGCTCGCGCTCCCCGCCGCCGTCGTCGGCGGCGCCAAGAGCGCCCTCGAGCTGTCGCGCACCTGGGCGGCCGCCCGGGTCCAGTGGGGGCAGGAGGTGGGCCGGCACCAGGCGATCTCCCTCAAGCTCGCCCGGATGGCCGCGGTCACCTTCGCGATGGAGGCGGTGAGCGACCTGGCCCAGTCGCTCGCCGACCGGCCCGGCTACGACATCCGGCTCGAGGCCGCGGCGGCCAAGGAGTGGAACACGGTCCAGTCCTGGCGGCTCCTCGACGAGGCCATGCAGATCCGGGGGGGGCGGGGCTACGAGCGCGAGGGCTCGCTGCGGGCCCGCGGGGAGGTGGCGGTCGGGGTCGAGCGCTGGCTGCGCGACGCCCGGATCAACCTGATCTTCGAGGGGTCGTCGGAGATCATGCACCTCTTCATGGCCCGGGAGGCGGTCGATCGCCACCTCGAGGTGGCGGGCCTGCTCGTCGATCCGCGCGCGCCGCTCGGCCGCAAGCTGGCGGCGCTCCCGCGGGTGGCGGCCTTCTACGCCCGCTGGTACCCGGGGCTCTGGCTCCGCGGGCTCGTCGCCCCCCGCCACGCCCGCTTCGGCGCCCTGGCCACGCACCTCCGCTTCGTCGAGCGCGCCAGCCGGCGGCTCGCGCGCCAGGTCTTCCACGGCATGGTCGCGTTCGGCGCCGGGGCCGAGCGGCGGCAGGGCTTTCTCTTCCGCCTGGTGGACGTCGCCGACGAGCTCTTCGCGATGTCGGCGACGATCGCGCGCGCCGAGGCGCTCCGGGCCGCCGGCGCCCCGGAGGCCGCGGCCGCCCGCGAGCTGGCGGACACCTTCTGCCGGGCGTCGCGGCGCGCGGTCGCGCGGCTCTTCCGCGAGCTCTGGTCGAACGACGACGGCGCCGCCGACCGGACCGGGCGGGCGGTCCTCGAGGGGCGCCACGCCTGGCTGGAGCGCGGCGGGATCGGCCTCGGCCTCACGGTCGAGGCGCTCCGGCCCCGCATCCCGCCGGTCGAGGCGCCGCCGATCACTCGAGGGTGAGGATCTCGGCGCCGTCCTCGGTGACCGCGACGGTGTGCTCGAACTGGGCGGAGCGTCGCCCGTCGGCGGTCACCGCGGTCCACCCGTCGCTCCAGAGCGCGTCCCGCCAGTCCCCCTCGGTGATCATCGGCTCGACGGTGAAGGTGAGGCCCGGCACCATGACCCGCCGGGCGAGGGGGTCGGCGTGGTGCGGGATCTGGAGCGAGGTGTGGAACGACGCCCCGATCCCGTGGCCGCAGTAAGAGCGAACGACGCCGAAGCCGTGGCGGACCGCGTGCGGCTCGATCGCTCGCCCGATGTCGCCGACTGGCCGGCCCGGGCGGACGGCGGCGACGCCGCGCTCCAGGCACTCGCGCGCCACCCGGACGAGCTCCTGGCCCCGCGCGTCGACCTCGCCGACGAGGAAGGTGGCCGAGCAGTCGCCGTGCATCCCGTCGAGGAACACGGTGACGTCGAGGTTCACGATGTCCCCGGGCTCGAGGGCCCGGCTGTCCGGGATGCCGTGGCAGATCACCTCGTTCACCGAGGTGCAGATCGACTTGGGGAAGCCGCGGTAGCCGAGCGGGCTCGGGTAGCCCCCGAGCCGGACCGTCTCCGCGTGGCAGAGGTCGTCCAGCGCGTCGGTGGTGATCCCGGGCCGGACGGCCTCGCTGCCGACGCGGAGGACCCGCGCCGCCGCGCGGCAGGCGCGCCGGAGCCGCTCGAGCTCCCCGGCGTCCTTCACGTCCTTCCCCTGGGCCACCGGCCGCCCCGTCCCGACGTAGTCGGGGCGAGGGATCGAGGCGGGCACGGCCCGGCCCGGGGTCACCCGCCCCGGCGCGACCGCGCGGCGACCCGGTCGCGTCGCCGGCGCGCCG
>JAJXSQ010000410.1 GCA_021784495.1 Myxococcales bacterium
TGGCGGTGTCGTTGTAGGAGTCGCCGGCGGCGACGACCCGGAAGGCGAGGGCCTGGAAGGCCCGCACCGCCGCGCGCTTCTGGTCGGGGAGCCGCAGGTGGTAGGCGCTCCACGGCCGGCTCGCCGCCGAGGTGCTCGCCGACCGCGCCGCCGCCCTCCTCGCCCCGGTCGCCGCCGTCGCCGGAGCGCTCGAGGCCCGCGCCGCGCCCGACGGGGGAGGGGCGGAGCGCCGGCTCCTCCTCCTCGAGCTCCCGGCGGAGGCGCGCGAGGGAGTCGTCGAGGAGGTGGAGGAGGGCTTCCTCCCCGGCGACCGGCTCCACGAGAGCGTGGCCCGCGTCCGCGTCGGCGGCGAGGAGCGACACCTCCGGGCGCTGGGCGGGTCGCGGGGCGAGGCGCGCCGGGAGGAGCCGCTCTCGCGCGCCTCCTTCGAGGCCTTCTGGCCGCTCACCGAGGGGCGGCGCCTCGCGCTGCGGCGCCACCGGCTCCCCGCCGCGCCGGGCTGGCGGTTCGACGCCTACCTCGACCGGCGGCTGGTCCTGGCGGTGGCCGAGCCGGGGAGCGAGCGCCCCCCGCCCCCCTGGCTCGAGCCGCTCCTGGTGCGCGACGTGACCGGGGAGCGGGCCTACCGGGAGGAGGCGCTCGCCCGCCGGGCGCCGCGGCGGGGCCCGGACGACGGGTGAGCGGCGCCGGCGGCGCTACCAGACCTCGCAGCGGTCGGCGCGGACCATCGGATCGCCGGCGCGGCAGGAGAAGGCCCGCGCGAAGGCGGGGAGGTTGGAGAGCGGGCCGTTCACCCGCCACCGGGCCGGCGAGTGCGGATCGGTGACCGCGCGGAGCCGGGCGTTCTCCGGCCGGATGAGCGCGCACCAGGCCTGGGCGTGGGCCAGGAAGAACTGCTGCTCGGCGGTGAAGCCGCCGACCGCGGCCTCCGGCGGCTTCCCGGCGCGCGACGCCTGGTAGGCGGCGTGGGAGAGGGTCAGGCCGCCCAGGTCGGCGAGGTTCTCGCCGAGCGTCAGCTTGCCGTTCACGCGGACGTCGTCCACCGCGACGTAGCCGTCGTACTGGCGGACGACGCAGGCCGCCCGCCGGTCGAACTCCGCCGCGACCGGCGCCGACCACCAGTCGGCGAGGTTCCCCCGGGCGTCGAACTGCCGCCCCTCGTCGTCGAAGCCGTGGGTGAGCTCGTGCCCGACGACCAGGCCGATCGCCCCGTAGTTGACGGCGTCGTTCGCGCCCTGGGTGTAGAAGGGCGGCTGCAGGATGCCGGCCGGGAAGACCATCTCGTTCAGCGCCGGGTTGTAGTAGGCGTTCACCGTGGGCGTGGTCATGTCCCACTCGCCGCGATCGACCGGCCTCCCGATCTTCGCCAGGTCGCGGCGCACCTCGAAGGCCAGGGCGGCGGCGTGGGAGCGCCAGAACGAGGACCGGTCGAGGGTCAGCGCGTCGTAGGAGCGCCAGGCGTCGGGGTAGCCGATCTTGTCGGCCATGGCCGCGAGCTTCCCCTCGGCGCGGCCCCGGGTGGCGTCGTCCATCCAGGCGAGCCGGGCGAGCCGGTCGCGCATCGCCCCCTGGATGCCGTGGACCAGCGAGACGGCCTGGGCCCGGGCGTCGGCGGGGAACCAGCGGCGGACGAAGTGCTGGCCGAGCGCCTCGCCGAGGAGGTGGTCGGTCGTCTCCACGCAGTGCTTCCAGCGCGCCGGCATCTCCCGCTCCCCGGTGAAGTGGTGGGCCCGGAACCAGAAGGCCTCGTCGGAGAGCGCCCGGGGGAGCGCCCGCGCGGCCGCGGCGGCGCGCAGGAGGTGCCAGCGGAGGTAGGCGCGCCAGCTCTCCGGCGGCTCGGCCGCCACCAGCGCGTCGAGCCGGGCGATCGCCGCCGGCGTGGAGACGGTGATCGCGGTGAGGCCGGGCGCGCCGAGCGCCGCGAGGTAGCTCCGCCAGTCGAAGTGGGGCGCCGCCCGCTCCAGCCCGGCGAGGTCGAGCCGGTTGTAGATCCGGGTCGGGTCGCGCAGCTCGACCCGCGTCCAGTAGCTCGTCGCCAGCGCCGTCTCCAGCCGGAGGACCACCGCGGCGTCGGCGGCCGCCTGCGCCGCCGGCTCCCCGGCGGCGGCGAGCTGCCGCGCGACGTGGGCGACGAAGTCCTGGCGCAGCGAGAGGCTGGCGGCGTCGGTCTTGGTGTAGAAGTCGCGGTCGGGGAGCGAGAGCCCGGCCTGCCAGATCCCGGCGGTCACCTGCGAGGAGTCGCGCGCGTCCTGGACCGAGCCGATGGCGAAGAGCGCGGGGATCCCCTGCGCGTGGAGCCGCCCGACCTCGGCGGCGAGGCTCGCCGGATCCCTCACCGCGTCGGCGGCGGCCCAGGCGGCCCGCAGGTCGCCGAGGCCGGTCCGCTCCACCGCCGCCTCGTCCATGCAGGAGGCGTAGAGATCGACCACCTTCGGCCCGTAGCGATCGGCCGGGTCGAGCTTCCCGCCCACCTCGGCGTCGAGCATGCCGTGGAGCCGGTCGAGGTTCTCCTCCTCCATGACGTTGAAGGAGCGCACCCAGCGCGCCTTGTCGGCCGGCAGCGCCGTGCGGGCGAGCCAGCCGCCGCAGGCGAACTGGTAGAAGTCGGCGCAGGGGCTCGCGGTCCGATCGACGATCGAGGGGTCGATCCCGGGGCGCGCCGGCGGCGGGGCGGTGGCGGCGTTGGTGGCGGGGGGCCGCGGCGGCGGCGAGGAGGTCGCGCAG
>JAJXSQ010000411.1 GCA_021784495.1 Myxococcales bacterium
GCGGCGGAGCGCCGAGGGGCGCGTCCGCGAGGCGGCCGGCCGCCTGGTCGTCTCCTCCCCCATCGACGCCCAGATCGCCGCCGCGCACGCGCGCGTCCGGGCGGCGCAGGCGACCCTCGACCTGGCCCGCAACCAGCTCGCCTACACCCGGGTCAGCGCCCCCACCGACGGGGTCCTCTCCCGGCTCCAGGCCCGCGAGGGCGGGCTGGTGGCCGCCGGACAGGTGATGGCCCAGCTCGTCCCGGCCCGCCTGTACGTCACCGCCAACTTCAAGGAGACGCAGATCGGGCAGATGCGCCCCGGCCAGGCGGCCGAGATCGAGATCGACGCCTTCCCGGGGACCACGCTCCGCGGGAAGGTGGAGAGCCTCTCGGGGGGCACCGGCGCCCGCTTCGCCCTCCTGCCCCCGGACAACGCCTCCGGGAACTTCGTGAAGGTGGTCGAGCGCGTCCCGGTCCGGATCGCGCTCGACGCGCCGCCCGACGGGATCCCGCTCCGGGCCGGCCTCTCGGCCTTCGCCACCGTCCACCTGAGGTAGGGGTGAGGCACACACCGGGGAGCGCGCTGGACGCGCCGTCCGAAGGAGGCCTACGATGACCGCCATGAGCCTCCGGTCCGCCCTCCGGGGCGTCGCGCGCCTCCCCGGCGCGGTCCTCGATCGGACCGCCGGCCTCTTCCCCCTGGTGGGCGTCCTCCTCGCCGCCTCCTGGCTCTTCCGGCCGGGGCCGGCGGGCGGCGCGCCGCCGATCATCGGCGCCTGGTACCGGCCGCTGGTGGTGCTGGCCCTCCTCCAGGTCGCCTACTTCGTCTTCCAGACGGTCCTCTGGCTCCTCTACCGGCCGGTCGCGCCGGCGGCCGGAGACGCGGTCCCCTTCCTCTCGGTCATCATCCCCGCGTACAACGAGGGGCCGATGGTCGAGCGGAGCATCGACTCGGTCGCCGCCGCCGACTACCCGCACGATCGGCTGGAGATCATCGTCGTCGACGACGGCTCGCGCGACGACACCTTCTTCCACATGGAGCGGCTGCGGCGCGCCCACCCGGCGCTGGTCCGGCTCGTCCGCTTCGCGGGCAACCGCGGGAAGCGTGCGGCGCTCGCCGCCGGCTTCCGCGCCGCGCGGGGGGAGATCGTCCTCACCCTCGACTCGGACAGCGAGGTGGAGGCGGGGACGCTGCGGGCCATGGTCGCCCCCTTCCGCTCGCCGCGCGTGGGCGGGGTGGCGGGCAAGGTGACGGTCCTCAACCGGCACCACCTGATCGGCGCGATGCTCGACGTGCAGTACTCGCTCGCCTTCGACTTCGGACGCGCCGCCCAGTCGACCTTCCGCGCCGTCGCCTGCTGCCCGGGGGCCCTCTCCGCCTTCCGGCGGGAGGTCGTCGTCCCCCACCTCGACGGCTGGCTCGGCCAGCGCTTCCTCGGACGGCCGGTGGCCCACGGCGAGGACCAGGCCCTCACCAACATCGTCCTGCGCGCCGGCTACGACACCCTCTACCAGTCGACCGCCTCGATCCGGACCCTCGCGCCCACCCGGTACCGGCAGCTCACCCGGATGTTCCTGCGCTGGGAGCGGAGCTACGTGGTGGAGGGGTTCAGCTTCGCCCGCTTCATGTTCACCCGCTGGCGGCCGGACGGCCGGGTGCTCCCGGCGATCAACTTCTTCTTCTCGAACCTCCGCCTCGTCCTCCTCTACGGGGCGCTCGTCCAGTTCCCCCTCCTGGTCCTGCGCACCCCGTGGCTCATCCCCGGGGTCCTGGCCGCCACGGCGGTCACCACCTCGACCGCCGCCCTCTACTACCTGCGGCGCGAGCGGAGCCTCCGCTTCCTCTACGGCGTGCTCTACGGCTTCTACGCCCTCCTCCTCCTCCAGTGGATCCTCCCCTGGGCGGTCGTGACCGTCCGCGACGAGCGCTGGGGGACGCGCTGAGACGCCCCGCCGCCCGGCTCCACCGCCGGGCGGATCAGGGGCCCGCGGCCGGGAGCCCGAGCGCCTCGCGCACCCGCTCCGGCACCCGCGCCAGCCCCGCGGCGTCGGCGTCGACCAGGCCGGAGGCGACGATCACCTTCGACAGGTGCTGCGTCGGGTAGGCCCGCCCCGGGAGCGCGAGCTCGCGGAGGGTGGCGGCGAGATCCGCCGAGTCGGCGAGGAGCCGCGCGGCGAGCGCCCGCTGCCGCTCCCGCGGCGCGCCCTCGAGGAGCCGGTCGACGTCGCCCTCCCGGAGCGCCCCGGCGGCGATCCCGCGCCGGGCGGCGCTCTCCGCCAGGTCGCCGAGGACGCACTGCAGGAGCTGCGGGTGGCCGCCGGCGAGCGCCGAGATCCGCGCCAGGACCCCGTCGTCGAGCCCGGGGAGGCCGCGGCCGGCGAGCGCCCGCCGGGCGTCGGGGAGCCCCGCCGCCCGGTGGCTCCCGGCGAGCGGCTCGAGGAAGATCGGGTGGGTGACGTTGCGGAAGTAGTTGGACCCGGGGAGGGACTCGTCGATGTAGAGCCGCCACGCGGCGTAGATGGGCGTCACCCCGGCCGACGCCTGGAACGCGAACCGGAGCGCCCCGACGAAGGCCACCTTCCAGTCGGTGGCCGCCGCGAGATCGACGTCGTCGACGAGGAGGCAGACGCCGCCCGCCCGGCCGGCCGCGGCGCCGAGCCGGGCCACCCACCGCTCCAGCCCGCGCGGCGTGAGCGACGGCCCGGCGGCGCCGACGTCCCACTCCGGCGCC
>JAJXSQ010000037.1 GCA_021784495.1 Myxococcales bacterium
CCGATCTCGCGGGCGGCAGGGCGGCGCCCCCGGGCCCGGGCGGCGCGGCGGCCGGGCCGCCGGGCACGAGCTGGTCGAGCGCCTCGACGAGCCGGCGCGCCTCGAACGGCTTCTCGAAGTAGCCGGCGGCGCCGTGCTGCAGCCGCGCGTCGGCCGCGGCCCGGCCGCCCCGGAAGACCCCGGTCATGAAGACGAAGGGGATCCCGGCCCGGCGGAGCGCCGCGGCCACCTCGTACCCCATCATGTCGGGGAGGAGCACGTCCACCGCGGCGGCGGTCGGCGGGTCGCGGGCCACGAGCTCCATCGCCGCCCGGCCGCGCGACGCGGCCACCGGCGTCCAGCCGCGCGCCTCGACGAGGCGCGAGAGGAGGGTGACCAGCTCGACGTTGTCGTCGACGAGCAGGATCCGGGGGGGCGCCATCGGCCCGGCACCTTACCACGCGCCCCGCCGCCCACGGGGGCCGCGCCGGCGCCGGTTGACCGTCGCGCCGCGGGGGGCTACAAAATGAGCGATCCGAGCCGGCAGCGGGAGGTTTCACGATGCGTGGTGCCCGTGGCGTCGCCCCCGTCGCGATCCTCCTCGCCCTCGCCGCCTGCGAGAGGAAGCGCCCGGCCGAGGGGGTCGCCGCCGCCGCTCCGGCCGCCGCCGCGCCCGCGCCCGGCCAGCCGCTCCTCCTCGGCCACGTCGCCTCGCTCACCGGCAACGAGGCGACCTTCGGCGACTCGACCGAGAAGGGGATCCGGCTCGCGGTCGACGAGCGGAACGCGGGGGGCGGCGTCGCCGGCCACCCGGTCGCCATCCGCACCTACGACGACCAGGGGAAGCCCGAGGAGGCGGCGATCGTCGCCACCCGGCTCGCCGTCGAGGACCGGGCCCAGGTGCTCCTCGGCGAGGTGGCCTCGAAGCGCTCGCTGGCGATGGCCCCCATCGCCGACCGCTACCAGGTGCCGATGGTCACCCCCTCCTCGACCAACCCGAAGGTCACGGTGGAGAACGACCAGGTCCACCCCTACGTCTTCCGCGTCTGCTTCATCGACCCGTTCCAGGGCGGGGTGATGGCCCGCTTCGCGCGGCAGACGCTCCACCTCTCCCGCGTCGCGGTCCTCCGGGACGTCGGCAACGACTACTCGGTGGGGCTCGCCGACTTCTTCCTGGCCCGCTTCCGGGCCCTCGGCGGCGAGGTGGTGGACGACGAGAGCTACAAGGCCGGCGACCAGGACTTCAAGGCGCAGCTCACCGCCATCAAGGCCCACCGGCCGGAGGCGATCTACGTCCCCGGCTACTACACCGACGTGGCGCTCATCGCCCGCCAGGCGCGCGAGCTGGGGATGGCCCAGCCGCTCCTCGGCGGCGACGGCTGGGACTCGGCGAAGCTGTTCGAGATCAGCCGCGGCGCGCTCGAGGGGAGCTACTTCTCCGATCACTACTCGGCCGAGGACCCGAGCCCGGCCATCCAGGGCTTCGTGAGCCGCTACCGGACGCGCTTCGGCGCGGTGCCGGACTCCATGGCCGCCATGGGGTACGACGCCGCCCGGATCGCCATGGACGCCATGGCGCGGGCGCGCGACCTGACCGGCCCGGCCATCCGCGACGCCCTGGCCGCCACCCGCGGCTTCGCCGGGATCACCGGGACCATCTCCATCGACGCCCACCACGACGCGGTGAAGCCGGCGGTGGTGCTCCAGGTGGTGAACGGCGCCGGGAAGTTCGTCGCCGCCGTCCAGCCGGACTGACGCCGCCGCGTGCCCGCGCGCCTCGTCGAGCTCCTCCAGCACCTGGTGAACGGCCTCTCGGTCGGGACGATCTACGCGCTGATCGCCCTCGGCTACACCATGGTCTACGGGGTGCTGAAGCTCATCAACTTCGCCCACGGCGACGTCTACATGGTCGGCGCCTTCTCCGGCTACTACCTCGCCGGCCGCCTGGTCCCGGAGCGCGCCGCCGGCGCGCCGCCCCCCGGCCTCGCCGGCGCCACGCTCCAGGCCGCCCTGGTCACCCTGGGCGCGATGGCCGTCTGCGCCCTCCTCGGCCTGGCCATCGAGCGCTTCGCCTACCGGCCGCTCCGCGGCCGGGCGCGCCTCACCTCGCTCATCACCGCCATCGGGGTCTCGCTCCTCCTCGAGTACGGCTTCCAGCTCCAGCCGATCCGCGGGCTCCCGGTCGCCTTCCCCCCCGGCCCCACGCCGCGCTTCTTCCCCGAGCTGCTCCCCCGCGCCGACTGGTCGCTGGGCGGGGTGAGCCTCTCGAACTACGACGTGATCGGCCTGGCGGTCGCCGTGGCGCTGATGATCGGCCTCCAGCTCGTCGTCTACCGGACCCGCTTCGGCACGGCGATGCGGGCCGTCTCCTTCGACCCCAAGGTGGCCGCGCTGATGGGGATCCCGGTCGACCGGATCATCGCCGGGACCTTCGCGCTCGGGAGCGCCCTCGCCGCCGCCGCCGCGATCCTGAACGCCGTCCCGCGCCCCCAGATCCACCCGCTCTTCGGCCTCCTGCCGGGCCTGAAGGCCTTCGTGGCGGCGGTCCTGGGGGGGATCGGCAGCGTCCCCGGCGCGATGGTGGGCGGCCTCGCCCTCGGCCTCGCCGAGGAGCTGGTCGCCGGGTACACCGCCTCCTCCTTCAAGGACGCCATCGCCTTCACCGTCCTGATCCTCGTCCTCCTCTTCCGCCCCGACGGGCTCTTCGGGCGGGCGCGGGTCGAGAAGGTCTGATGCGGCGCCTCCGCTCCCTCGCCCTGGCGGTGCTCCCGCTCGCGGTCGCCCTCCCGCTCCTCCTCGGGCTGCGGGCGGTGGCCGGGCCCTACCTCACCATCGTCCTCCTCGACGTCGGGGTGAACGTCATCCTGGCGGTCTCGCTCCAGGTGGTGAACGGCTTCACCGGCCAGTTCAGCCTCGGCCACGCCGGGTTCATGTCGGTCGGGGCCTACACCGCCGCCAAGGTGACCCTCGGCCTCGCCGACGTCCAGCTCGCCTTCCTCCCGACGGCCGCCTCCGACGCGGTGGTCTTCGCCGGCGCGCTCGCCGCCGGCATGGCGGCGGCGGCGCTGGCCGGCCTCCTGGTCGGCCTCCCCTCGCTCCGGCTCCGCGGCGACTACCTGGCCATCGTCACCCTCGGCTTCGGCGAGATCATCCGCTCGGTGATCGAGAACAGCCCCTGGCTCGGCGGCGCCCTCGGTCTCACCAGCCTGCCGCTCGAGACCGGCGTCGTCGGGGTCGGGCTGGCGGTGGTGGCCACGGTGGTGATGGCCTGGCGCCTCCTCCGCTCCACCCAGGGGCGCGCGCTCCTCGCCATCCGCGAGGACGAGGTCGCCGCCGAGGCGATGGGGGTGGACACCACCGGCTACAAGGTCCGGGCCTTCGTCATCTCCGCGGCCTTCGCCGGCCTCGCCGGCGGGCTCGTCGCCCACCTGATCGGCTCCATCTCCCCGGGGAACTTCGGCTTCGTCCGCTCGATGGAGATCGTCGTCATGGTCGTCCTCGGCGGCCTCGGCTCGATCTCCGGCGCCGTGGTCGCCGCCGCCGGCCTCACCGTGGCGCTCGAGCTCCTCCGGGAGTTCCAGGCCTACCGGATGGTGGCCTACGCCCTCCTCCTCATCGTGGTCATGCTGGCCCGGCCGCAGGGGCTCCTCGGGACCCGCGAGCTCTGGGAGCCCTGGCGCCGGCGGCGGACCGGGGGCGCGGCGTGACCGCCGGCGCGGCGGCGCCGGTCCTCGAGCTGCGGGGCGTCGGGGTCCGCTTCGGCGGGCTGCGCGCGCTCGCGGACTTCGACCTCGCGCTGCGGCCCGGGGAGCTCGTCGGGCTGATCGGGCCGAACGGCGCCGGCAAGACGACCGCCTTCAACGCCATCACCGGCGTCTACGCGCCGACCGAGGGGGAGGTCCGGGTCGCCGGGGCGCGGGTGAACGGCCTGCGCCCCCACCGGATCTGCGCCCGCGGGGTGGCCCGCACCTTCCAGAACATCCGGCTCTTCCGCGAGCTCTCGGCGCTCGACAACGTCCGGATCGCCTGCCACGCCGGGGCGCGCAGCGGCTTCTTCGGCGCCTGGCTCCGCACCCCGCACCACCGGGCCGAGGAGGCGCGGATCCACGACCGCGCCGTCTCCTACCTCGAGGTGCTGGGGCTCGCCGGCCGGCGCGACGAGCTGGCGCGCCAGCTCCCCTACGGGGAGCAGCGGCGGCTGGAGATCGCCCGGGCGCTGGCCACCGGCCCCCGGGTGCTGTGCCTCGACGAGCCGGCCGCGGGGATGAACGGCGCCGAGAAGGTCGCGCTCATGGAGCTGATCCGCGGGATCCGCGACCGCTTCGGCACCGCGGTGCTGGTGATCGAGCACGACATGCGGCTGGTGATGGGGGTCTCCGAGCGGCTCCTCGTCCTCGATCACGGGGTCACCATCGCCGAGGGGCCGCCGGCGGCGGTGCGGCGCGACCCGCGGGTGATCGAGGCCTACCTCGGGGACGCCTACCTCGAGGAGCGCCACCTCGCGCCGCCCCCGGGGGACCGGTGAGCGCCGCGCCGCTGCTGGAGGTGCGCGACCTGCGGGTCCACTACGGGGCGATCGAGGCGCTCCGCGGGGTGAGCCTCGAGGTCGCCGCCGGCGAGGTGGTGGCGCTCATCGGCGCGAACGGCGCCGGGAAGAGCACCACCCTCCGGGCCATCTCCCGGATGATCCGGGCCACCGCGGGCTCGGTCCGGCTCGACGGCGAGGAGCTCCTGCGCCTCCCGCCGCACCGGCTCGTCGCCCGGGGTCTGGCCCACGCGCCCGAGGGGCGGGGGATCTTCCTCGACCTCTCGGTCGGCGAGAACCTGGCGCTCGGCGCCTGGCTCCGCCGCGACCGGGCCGGCGTCGCCGCCGACCGGGCGCGGATGCACGACCTCTTCCCCATCCTCGCCGAGCGGCGCGACCAGCCGGCCGGCACCCTCTCCGGCGGCGAGCAGCAGATGCTGGCGGTCGCCCGGGCGCTCATGTCGCGGCCGCGCCTCCTCCTCCTCGACGAGCCGTCGCTCGGCCTCGCCCCGCAGGTGGTGGAGCGGATCTTCGGCGTGCTCCGCGAGGTGAACCGCGCCGGGGTGGCGCTGCTCCTCGTCGAGCAGAACGCCCACCAGGCGCTCCGGCTGGCCCACCGGGCCCTGGTGCTGGAGACCGGCGAGGTCGCGATGCGCGGGACCGGCCCGGAGCTCCTGGCCAGCCCGGAGGTCCGCCGCGCCTACCTGGGGGAGTGACCCGCCGCGCCGGCGGCCAGCCGGCGGCGGCGCGGGCCGGCCACCGCGAGGTGGAGAACCGCCACCGCCAGCCCGGCGGCGAGGCAGCCGCCCCAGAGGGCGCGGCCGCCGAGCAGGGCCAGCGCCTCGCCGCCGATGACCGGCGCCAGGGTGAAGGCGAGCCCCCAGGTCATCGAGTAGGCGCCCTGGTAGCGCCCGCGGAGCGAGGGCGGGGCGAGGTCGGCCACCAGCGCCGACGCGACCGGGAAGCCGAGGAGCTCGCCGAGCGTCCAGAGCCCCACCCCCAGGGCGTAGAGCGGGACGCCGTGGGCCAGGGCGTTCACGCCGAAGCCGAGGCCGACGAGGAGCGCCGAGCCGGCGAGGAGCCGGGCGCCGTCCATCGCCCGGGTGAGCTGGGAGAGGAGCGGCTGGAGGAGCACCACCCCGGCGCCGTTGAGCGCCATGAGGAGGGAGAAGCGGCCGGGGGAGACGCCGTGGGCCGCCATGTCGAGGGGGGCGGCGAGCTGGAACTGGGTGAAGACCAGGAGGGTGACGAGGTGGAGGGCGAGGAAGGTGACGAAGACGCCGTCCTGGAAGACGAGGAGGAGCCCCTCGAACGGCGGGCGGCGCGGGAGGCCGGCGGGCCGCGTCTCCGGGATCCGCCAGGCGACCAGGGCGGCGAAGGCGAGGGTGGTGAAGGCGTCGGCGAGGAAGAGGGCGAGGAGGCTCCGCTCGGCGACGAGGCCGGCGAGGCCGAGGCCGAGCGCCCAGCCGAGGTTCACCGCCCAGTAGACCAGGCCGTAGGCGCGCTTCCGGTCGGCGGCCGGGACCACGTCGGCGACCACCGCGTTCATCGCCGGCCGGTAGATCTCGCCGGTGAGCGCCGCCAGGAAGGCGAGGATGGCGAGGCTGCGCGGCTCGCGCGCGAAGGCGAAGGCGGCCACCGCGCAGGCGCCCAGCACGAGGCCCAGCAGCATCGTCGCCCGCCGGCCGATCCGGTCGGCGAGCGAGCCGCCGAGCGGCCCGGCGATCAGGATGCCGGCGCCGTAGAGGGCGACCACCAGGCCGGCGGGGCCCTCCGAGAAGCCGCGCTCCCGCACCAGGTACAGGCCGAGGAAGGTCGCGACGAAGCTCGCCAGCCGGTTGAGGAGCATGCCGGCCCAGAGCGTCCAGAAGACGCCCGGCAGCCCGCCGACGGCGGCGCGGAGGCGGGAGGGCGGCGGGGAGATCGGGGGGTGGCCCACGCCCGGGCTCGTCTACCAGAGCGCCGGGCCTGGCGCCAGGAAGCGGCGCGGGGGGCCGGAACGACGACGGCCGCCCCGGAGGGCGGCCGTCGGGGATCCGCGTCCGGCCGGACCTCGACTAGATGTCGAAGTAGAGCTGGTACTCGAGCGGGCTCGGGCGCATCCGGACCGGGTTCACTTCCTTGTCGTACTTGTACTGGATCCAGGTCTCGATCACGTCCTCGGTGAAGACGTCGCCCTTCAGCAGGAACTTGTGGTCCTTGCGGAGCGCCTCCAGCGCCTCCTCGAGCGAGCCGGGCATCTTGGGGATGTCCTTCAGCTCCTCCGGCGACATGCCGTAGATGTCCTTGTCGAGGGGCTGGCCCGGGTTGATCTTGTTCTCGATGCCGTCGAGGCCGGCCATCAGCATGGCCGCGAAGGCGAGGTAGCCGTTGCAGGACGGATCCGGCGACCGGAACTCGATGCGCTTCGCCTTGGGGGAGGGCGAGTACATGGGGATGCGAATCGAGGCCGAGCGGTTCCGCGCCGAGTAGGCGAGGTTGACCGGCGCCTCGAAGCCCGGGACCAGCCGCTTGTAGCTGTTGGTGGTCGGGTTGCAGAGCGCGGCGAGCGCCGGGCCGTGCTTGAGGATGCCGCCGATGTACCACATGGCCATCTCGGAGAGCCCGGCGTACCCGTCGCCGGCGAAGAGCGGCTTGCCGGCCTTCCAGATCGACTGGTGGGTGTGCATGCCCGAGCCGTTGTCGCCGTAGAGCGGCTTGGGCATGAAGGTCACGGTCTTGCCGTGGCGCTTGGCGACGTTCTTGATGATGTACTTGAACCACTGGAGCTTGTCGGCCATCGTCACCATCGAGTCGAAGCGGATGTCGATCTCCGCCTGGCCCGCGGTGGCCACCTCGTGGTGCTGGCGCTCCACCTTGATGCCGACCGACTCCATCACCCGGCACATCTCGGTGCGGATGTCCTGCTGCGAGTCGATGGGGGCGACCGGGAAGTAGCCCTCCTTGTAGCGGGGCTTGTAGCCGAGGTTGCCGCCCGCCTCCTCGCGGCCGGTGTTCCACTGCCCCTCGACCGAGTCGACCTTGTAGAAGGACGAGTTGACGCCCGACTCGTAGCGGACCTCGTCGAAGATGAAGAACTCGGCCTCGGGGCCGAAGAAGGCGGTGTCGCCGATGCCGGTCTGCTTCAGGTACTTCTCGGCCTTGAGCGCGATCTGGCGGGGGTCGCGGCTGTAGGCCTCCTTGGTGATCGGGTCGGTCACGTTGCAGATGAGCGAGAGCGTCGGCTCCGCCATGAAGGGGTCGATCACCGCGGTGTCGGGATCGGGGACCACCAGCATGTCGGAGGCGTGGATCGCCTGCCAGCCGCGGATCGACGAGCCGTCGAAGCCGAGGCCGGCCTCGAAGACCTCCTCGGTCAGCTCGTAGAGCGGGATCGAGAAGTGCTGCCAGATGCCGATGAAGTCCATGAACTTCAGGTCGACGTAGGTCGCCTTCTTCTCGGCGGCCAGGTCGAGCACCTGCTTCGGAGTCATTTTCGCCATCGCGATCGATTCTCCACGTGGAAGGGGGTTGGCGGCCCGGATCGATAGCACGGTCCGTGCCGGGGCGGGAGGCCTTCTCGCGTCGCCCGCGCGCGCGCCGGCGGCGACCCCGGGGTGTGCGCCTGCCGGCGTTCCGGGCAGCCGTCTGCACGGTTTCCGTGCAGGCGCCGCCGCCCGGGCGAGGTCACCGCGGCTTCATCCCCAGGGCGCGCATCCGCTCCCGGAGGGTGTTCCGGTTCATCCCCAGGAGCTCGGCGGCGCGGAGCTGGTTGCCGTGGGTCCGGGCGAGCGCCGCGCCGATCAGCGGCGCCTCGACCGACGCCAGCGCCGACTGGTAGCGCCCCGCGGGCGGGGCGGGGGCGTCGAGGATCGCCTCGACCACCGCGCCCAGGCCGCGCTCCTGGGTGGCGGCGGCCGGGAGCAGGCCGACGAGGTCGCGGGCGCCGACCCGCTGGCCGTTCAGCTTGAGGAGGGCGCGCTGGATGACGTTCTGGAGCTCGCGGACGTTGCCCGGCCAGGGGTGGGCGAGCAGGAGCGGCTCCGCGTCCTTCCCCAGGGTGAGGGCGCGCCCCTTCAGCTGCTCGCCGTACCGCGCCAGGAAGTGGCGCGCGAGCAGGACCACGTCGCCCTCGCGCTCGCGGAGCGGCGGGAGCCGGATGGGGACGACCGCGAGCCGGTAGTAGAGGTCGCGCCGGAAGCGCCCCTCCTCGACGGAGCGCGCCAGGTCGGCGTTGGTGGCGGCGACGATCCGGACGTCGACCGGGAGCGGGCGGTTGCCGCCGACGCGGTCCACCTCGCGCTCCTGGAGCACCCGCAGGAGCTTCGCCTGGAGGTCGATGGGCAGCTCGCCGATCTCGTCGAGGAAGAGGGTGCCGCCGCTCGCCAGCTCGAACTTCCCCGGGCGCCGGTCGACGGCGCCGGTGAAGGAGCCGCGCTCGTGGCCGTAGAGCTCGCTCTCGATCAGGTCCTTGGGGATCGCCGCCATGTTGACGGTGACGAACGGCCCGCGGGCGCGCGTCGAGTTGGCGTGGACGGCGCGCGCCACCAGCTCCTTGCCGGTGCCGCTCTCGCCCATGAGGAGCACGGTCATCTCGGTGCGCGCCACCCGGCCGATCTCCTTGTAGACCTCGACCATCGCCGTCGAGCGGCCGACGAGCGTCTCCGGGAGGGAGAGCTCGCGGTAGCGGCGCGCCTCCACCGGCTCGGCGCCCGGGTCGACGCCGACCAGCGGCGCCTCGGGGTCGGCCGCCTCGTGGGCGTCGGCCGGCGCGGCGGAGAGGTCCCGGACGATCCGCTCCACCCGGGCCAGGTCGAAGGGCTTGGAGAGGTAGTCGGCGGCGCCGCGCTTCATCGCCTCCACGGCGGTGCGCATCGTGTCCTCGGCGGTCATCACCACCACGAAGGGCGAGTCGGGGCGCCCGGCCACCTCGCCGAGCAGCTTGAGGCCGTCGTCGCCGGGCAGCCGGACGTCGAGGAGGAGGAGCCCGACCCCGCCGGCGCCGACCCCGAGGGCGCGGAGCTTCTCCCGCGCCTCCTCGGCGCTGCCGGCCTCCTCCCAGGGGACGCCGGCGCGCTCGCAGGTGCGGGCCAGCACGAAGCGGATCGAGCTCTCGTCGTCGACGATCAGGACCTTTCGCACGGGAGCCTCCTCAAGCAAGGGCGGGGCCAGCGGCCCTCCGGCGCCGGGGCGGCTACCGGAGGCCGAGCGGGAGGTAGACGTTCGCCTCGGCGCCGCCGCCGGCCCGGTTCTTCACCTCGATCCGGCCGCCGTGGGCCTCGACGATCCGGCGCGAGATGGCGAGGCCCAGCCCGGTGCCGTGCGGCTTCGAGGTCGCGAAGGGGGTGAAGAGCCGGGCCAGCATCGGCTCCGGGATCCCCGGGCCGTTGTCCTGGACCGAGATCCGCGCCAGCGGCCGGGTCCGCCCGTTCGCGGCCCGGACGCGGAGCGACGCCACCGCCGTCTCCAGGACGATCTGCGGGGACGGCAGGCCGGCGACCGCGTCGAGGGCGTTGCGGACGAGGTTCAGGATCACCTGGGTGAGCTTCTCGTCGTCGCCGTGGACCTGCGGGAGCGAGGGGTCGTAGCGCTCGAGGAAGGAGACCCGGTCGGCGCCGGGGATCCCGCGGGCGAGCACCCGGACGTCGCCGACCACGTCGTGGACGTCGACCGGGGCGCGGTGGAGCGCGGCCGGACGGGCCAGGTCGAGGAGCTCGCGGACCAGCCCGTCGACGCGCCGCGCCTCCCGGGCGATCACCTGCGCGTAGTCGCGGGCGCTCCCCTCCGCCTCCCGCGCCAGCAGCTCGGCCGAGCCCTGGAGCCCGGCGAGCGGGTTCTTGATCTCGTGGGCCAGGCCGGCGGCGAGCGCCTCGAAGTCGAGCGCCCGCTCGACCACCCGCGGCGTGCGGAGGAGGATCACCGCCCCGACGCACGACGGGCCGTCGAAGAGCGGCGAGGCCTCGACCGAGATCGAGACGCCGGGGTCGCGCGGGCTCGGGAAGTCGGAGGACTGGCTCTCCTGCGCGAGGCGCACCCGCTCGGCCAGCATCGCGAGCTGGGCGCCGCCCGGGAGGGAGCTCGCCGGCAGCTCGGCGGCGCGCTCGCGGCTGCGGGAGAAGAACTCCTCGGCCGCCGGGTTGAGGTGGAGGACCTGGCCGCCGGATCCGACGACCAGGATGGCGTCGGAGATCGAGTCGAGGGCCGCGCGGGCGAGCGCCGCGGGCAGCGGGGGGATGGGGCCGGGCACGCTCCCTCCCCTAGCGCCCGGCGCGCGACGCCCGGCCGCCCGCCGGCACTAGAGGGCGTCCTCGCCCCGCTCGCCGGTGCGGATGCGGATCACCTCGTCCACCGGCACCACGAAGATCTTGCCGTCGCCGATCCGGCCGGTCTTGGCCGCCTTCTCGATCACCTCGACCACCTTGCCGACGATCGCGTCCGAGACCACCACCTCGACCTTCACCTTCGGGAGGAAGTCCACCACGTACTCGGCGCCCCGGTAGAGCTCGGTGTGCCCCTTCTGCCGCCCGAAGCCCTTCACCTCGGTCGCCGTCAGGCCGGCCACCCCGACCTCGGACAGCGCCTGCTTCACCTCGTCCAGCTTGAACGGCTTGATGATGGCCTCGACCTTCTTCACGGCTCACCTCATGTGGATGGTTTTGGGGGCTCGACGCTACGCTCGGGACGCGCGGGTGGTCAAGGAGCGGATGCATGGTCGACGGGCAGGCCGGTGCCGGGCGCGCGAGCAGCCGCGGCGCGGCCCCGGCGGCGCCGGGCGCCCGCGGCTCGATCCCCGGACCGACCGCGCGCCGCGGGGGGGCGCCGGTGACGAGGGCGTGGGCGGCGGCGCGCGCCGCGGCGGGGAGACATGCCCTCCCGGTGCTGCAACGCGCGGGCCACCAGGTCGTCTAGAATCGCCGCATGGACGCCGGGGCGGCGACGCGGGAGGGCTGGATCGCCGGCGCGATCCTCCTCGGCCTCGCCGCCGCCCACGCCGTCTTCTGGCGGGTGCGGCTCGCGGTGCGGGGCGAGGAGGACGAGCGGCTCGCCGCGACGACCGCCGACGGCTGGACCCTCGCGCTGGCCCGCCACCGCCCGCGCGGCGCGCCGCGGCGGCCGCCGGTCCTCCTGGTCCACGGCCTGGCGATGAACCGGCAGGTCCTCGACCTCGGCCTCCCCGGGCGCTCGCTCGCCCATCACCTCGCCGGCGAGGGGCTCGACGCCTTCGCCCTCGACCTGCGCGGCCACGGCGGCTCGCGCCGCGGGCCGGGGGCGCCGGGCGACTGGACGCTCGATCACTACCTGGAGCTCGACGTGCCGGCGGCGCTCGACGCGGTGCGGGCCGCGACCGGCGAGCCGCGCGTCCTCTGGGTGGGCCACAGCCAGGGGGCGCTCCTCGGCCTCGTCGCCGCCGCGCGGTACCCGGCGCGCATCGCCGGGGTCGTCGCCCTCGCCCCGCCCTGGCGGCTCGACCCGCGGCTCGCCGCGGCGCGCCCGGGGCGCCTCCTGCTCGCCGCGCGCCTCGCCCGGCCGCTCGCCCGCGCCGTGGCCCCGCTCGCCGGGATCTGGCAGCCGCGCGCCGCCGACCTCGCCATCCGGCGCGAGGAGATGGAGCGGCCGATCTATCGCCGGGTGCTCATGAACGCCTTCGAGCGGCCGCCGCCGGGGGTCGTGGCCCACTTCGTCGACCTGGCG
>JAJXSQ010000412.1 GCA_021784495.1 Myxococcales bacterium
GCAAGGCCCCGCCCGGGCGGCGCCCGGCCCCGCGGCCCCGCTCAGAGCCCGGCCTGGAGCATCGCGTCGGCGAGCCGTCGGATCAGCTCGCGCCGCACCACCCGCCGGGTCCGCGACAGCGCGTCGGGATCCCGGCGCACCCGCGGCCCGACGCGGCGGCGCGCCGCCTCGACGATCCAGGCGATGCGGCGCGAGTCGAGCCGCGGCGCCCGGGAGGCCTGCTGGAGGAAGAAGCCGAGGCCGCGCTCCTCGAGCACGGCGTGGAGGGCGCGCCTCGCCTGGGAGACGAGGGTGAGGTCGACGACGTTCGGCACGCGCCGATCTCTAGGATCGATCCGGCGGTCGATCCAATTTTCGCCGCCGGGGTCAAAACTGGACTTTGCCGCGGAGCGCGGATCCCAGATCTCGCTCTCTCGCAGCGATATCGTGCAGGTAGGGCAGGCTGGCCAGCACCCGCGCGCCGGTGAGCCGCTCGATCTCCGCGGCGTTGTGCGGCACCGACGGATCCTCCGCCGCCGCGGTCCGGTTGAGCACCACGCCGGCGAGCCGGAGGCGGCGCGCGGCGAGCGCCTCCACGGTGAGCGCGACGTGGTTCACGGTGCCGAGCCCGGCGCGCGCCACGACCAGGACCGGCAGCCCGAGCGCCACCGCCAGGTCGGCGAAGGTCTCGCGCTCGGTGAGCGGCACCAGCAGCCCGCCCGCCCCCTCGACCACCAGCGCCGCGTGGCGGGCCGCGAGCGCGCCGGCGGCCGCGAGGATCCGGTCGAGCCGGATCTCCCGCCCCTCGAGCCGCGCCGCCACCGCCGGCGCGAGCGGCGCCGCGAGCCGGTAGGGGCAGACCAGCTCCGGGGGATCGCCGCCGCCGGCCGCCGCGCCGAGCCGGTCGGCGTCGGAGGTCTCCCCCGGCGCCGCGCCCGCCTGCGCCGGCTTCATGGCGCCCACGTCGAGCCCGGCGGCCCGGGCGGCCGCGACCAGGGCGCAGGCCACCTCGGTCTTCCCGACCCCGGTGTCGGTCGCGGTGACGAAGAGCCCCCTCACGCGGCGCCCCCCGCGGCCGCGGCGGTGGCCTCGTCGATCGCGGCGGTCGCGATCCGCGCCAGCTCGCCCAGCTCCGCCGGCGTCATGGAGAGCGGCGGCATGAGCACCACCACGTCGCCGAGCGGGCGGAGGATCGCCCCGCGGGGCCGCGCCGCCATGCAGGCGCGGTGGCCGACCCGGAGCGCCGCCGGGAACCGCTCCCGGCTGGACCGGTCGCGCACCAGCTCGATCCCGACCATGAGCCCGCGCTGGCGGATCTCCCCGACGTGCGGGTGGCCGGCGAGCGCCCCCAGGGCGCCGGCGAGCGCCTCGGCCCGCGCCGGCACCGCCGCCCCGACCCCGCGCTCGCGGAAGAGGCGCATCGAGGCGGTCGCCGCGGCGCAGGCGAGCGGGTTGCCGGCGTAGGTGTGGCCGTGGAAGAAGGTGCGCTGCGCCTCGGGCGGGCCGAGGAACGACTCGAAGACCGCCTCGGTGGTGAGGGTGGCCGCCAGAGGGAGGTACCCGCCGGTGATCCCCTTGGCGGTGGTCAGGATGTCCGGCGCCACCCCCTCGTGCTCCACCGCGAAGGTCCGCCCGGTGCGCCCCCAGCCGGTGGCCACCTCGTCGCAGACGAGGAGCGCGCCGTGCCGGTCGCAGATCTCCCGCATGCGCCGGAGGTAGCCGGGCGGCTGCACGATCATCCCGTCGGCCCCCTGCACCCGCGGCTCGATCACCAGCGCCGCGATCCGGCCGGGGCGCGCCGCGAAGACCCGCTCGACCTCGTCGGCGCAGGCCATCGCGCAGCCGGGCCAGGCGCGGCCCAGCGGGCAGCGGTAGCAGTAGGGCTGCGGGGCCCGCTGGACCTCGAAGAGGAGGGGCCGGAAGATCCGGTGGAAGAGGTCGATCCCGCCGACCGAGACGGCGCCCAGGGTGTCGCCGTGGTAGGCGCCGGCCAGCGTCACGAACTCCTTGCGCGCGACGTCGCCGCGGAGCTGGTGGTGCTGGAAGGCCATCTTGATGGCGATCTCCACGGCGGTCGCGCCGGCGTCGGAGAAGAAGACCCGGGTCAGCCCCGGCGGCGCGTGGCCGATCAGCTCCTCGGCGCACTCGATCGACGCGGTGGAGGCGAGCCCCAGCAGCGTCGAGTGGCCGACGCGCTCCAGCTGGGCCCGGATCGCGGCGTCGATCTCCGGGACCCGGTGGCCGTGGACGTTGCACCAGAGCGACGAGACGCCGTCCAGGTAGCGCCGCCCCAGGGTGTCGATCAGGTAGGAGCCCTCGGCGCGATCGACGATGAGCGGGTCCTCGGCCAGCCACTCCTGCATGGGCGTGAAGGGGTGCCACAGGTGCCGGTGGTCGGCCGCCCGGAGGCGGCGGTGGCGCTCGGCGCGCTCGTCGTCGGTCATGGTCGGGGGAGGCTAGACGCCCTCGGCGGTGGAGACAACCGGCGGGGCCCCCTCCCCGGCGCGCGGGAGCGCCCGGTCGATCCAGCCGCCGCCGACCAGCAGGTCGCCGTCGTAGACCACCGCCGCCTGCCCCGGCGCCACCGCCTCGACCGGCGCCTCGAAGACGGCGCGGAACCGCCCCGCCGGCCCGGGCTCGAGCCGCGCCGCCGCCCCCCGGTGGCCGGAGCGGATCTGCACCACCGCCGGGCCGGCGGCCGGGGGCGCGCCG
>JAJXSQ010000413.1 GCA_021784495.1 Myxococcales bacterium
AGCCGCTCGGGGGGCGGCGGGCGCGGCGGCGGCGGCGCCCGCCCGTACCGCTCGTCGAGGGACCGGGCCATCGCCGCCGGCGTCGGCGGCCGCTCCAGCACCTCCTCGCGCAGCTCGCGCCAGCCCTCGGGGGGCAGGCGCCCGGCCTGCTCCGCTCGGGAGAGGACCTCGATCAGCTCGAAGCCCGGCGCCGGCTCCGGACCGGTCCCGGCCGCCATCGCCGGCTCGTGCCGCTCCAGGAACCCGTAGCTCGCCAGCAGCTTCTCGGCGGTCGCGCGCCGGATGAAGAGCTCGGCGGAGCAGTAGCGGTCGAAGCTCGCGTGCCCCCAGCCCCGCCAGTGCTCCCCGCGGTGGACCTCCACCAGGAGCCGCGCGAGCTCGACCCACGCCGCCTTGAAGCGGCCGGCGCCCTCGACCGTCCTCCGCCGCAGGGACCCCGCGGGGAGCGAGGCCGCGCGCGCCGACAGGCGCTCCGCCGTCCCGCTCATCCCCCCCCCACCCGGAAGGAGATCGAGACGGTGGGGCGCTGGCCGGGGAAGCGGTCGAAGCTCCAGCCGGCGAGCACCCGCTCCAGGCAGGCGCGGAGGGTCCCGTCCCGGAGCCGCGGGTCGTCGATCGCGACCCGGACGACCCGACCGTCGTTCCCGATGGTGAACTCGAGCGGCACCTCCACGAGCTCCCCGGGGCGTCCGGCCGCGGCGTCGCGCAGGCAGGGCGCGAGCGTTCGCTGCTGGCGCGCGAGGTCGGCCTGGATCCGGGAGGGATCGAACTGGGCCGCGACCAGCCCGCCGTCCTCGGGGACCCCCGCCGGCGCGGCCCCGCCTCCCGGCGACGCCCCGGGCCCGCCCCCCGGCGACGCGCGGCGCCCCTCGCGGGCGACCGGAGCCCGCCCCCGGTCGTCCCCGCCCGGATCGACGTCGACCTCGCCGCCCGCGACCGCCACCCGCGCCGGCGCCGCGACCGAGATCCCGGCCCCGAACCCCTCCAGGAGCGGGCTCCGGATGCCCTCTCCCCGCCCGGCGAGCAGGGCCAGGCCCGCGGCCAGCGCGACGACGAGCGCGCCGCCCAGGACCAGGGCCAGCTGTCGGGCGCGGGCCCTCCGGGCGCGGAGGAGCCGCTGGCCGGTCACCTCCTGCTCGACCCGCAGCGCGGCCTCGGCCTTGCGGACGTGGACCAGGAAGGCCGGGACCTCGGCGAGGGGCCGCCAGGGGCCGTCGGCGACCGAGACCGGCGTCGACCCGTCCGCGTCCCCACGGTAGAGGAGCGCGGCGAGCCCGCGACCGTCGACGGGGCCGTAGATCTGGCCGCGGCGCTGGAAGCGCCAGTCCCCGCCCTCGATGGCGGGGTCCTCGATCTCGACGGCGGGCCGGGGCTGGTCCTTCATCGGCGGTGGCGGGGGCCCGCGGCGCGCTCGCACCCGGACCGGAAGCGTGGTGAAGTTAGCATGACGTGGAACGGCGGCGCTACGCACTCCGGCTCGCCTACGACGGGCGCGCCTTCCGCGGCTTCCAGCGCCAGCCGGGGCTGGCGACGGTCCAGGAGGCGGTCGAGGCCGCGCTCGCCCGCGCCGGCGCCGACGCCAGGGTCCAGCCGGCGGCGCGGACCGACGCGGGCGTGAGCGCGCTCGACCAGGTGGTGACCTTCTCCCTGCGGGCGGACCTCGACCCGGCCGACCTCCGCGCGGCGGTGAACCTCGCCACCCCCGGCTCGATCCTTTGCCTGGGAGCGGCGGCGGTGCCGCGGAGCTTCCACGCCCGCGCCTCGGCCCTCTCCCGGCGATACACCTATCTCGTGGCCACCGGCCCGGTCGGGGACCTCGCGCCGTGGTGCTGGTCCCTCCCGGATCCCCGGGCCTTCCCGGACTCCGGAGGCGCGGCGCTCGACCTCGGGCGCCTCACCCGGGCGCTCGAGCAGGCGACCGGCACGCACGACTTCGCCGGGTTCGCGCGCGGCGACGCCGCACCGCGCACCGTCCGGACGGTCCGGCGCGTCACGGTGGCTCGCGCGGCGGCGGCCCCGCTCATCGCCATCGGCATCGAGGCGGACGGGTTCCTCCGGGCGATGGTGAGGAACCTCGTCGGGTGTGCGGTGACCATCGGCCTGGGGCTCGAACCGCCCGGGACGGTATCCTCTCTCCTTGAGTCCCCTTCGCGATATCGCGGCGTGCGTGCACCCGGATGGGGTCTCACCCTGGTCGAGGTGAGCTACCCACCGGGATGGCTCGAGTGGGTCTAGTTCGTCGAGTCCGCCGCGTCGAGGCGAAGCCTGCCGTACTTCGCGAGGAGGTCGGCGACGGCCTCCCGCAGATAATCGGACTGTCTGATCCGGGTGTTGCGAGCGAGCGAGCGGAGCTCGGCGGCGAGGGCGGGAGGGAGCCGGACGAGCATCGGCTCGAGCTTCTGCGACGGATCCGAGTTGACGGCGCTGCTGTCGACGAGTGAGTGCATGTAGGCCCCTGCGTTCAGTTGATTACTTTTGCCTACATGCTACCACCCGATAGCCCTCCCGCAAGAAATCGGCGCTACTCGAACCGGACCTGCGTCCCGATCGCCGCCCCGACCGACGCGATCCGGGCGCTGCCGATCGCCGGCTGGAAGTGGACCGACGCGTAGATCCCGAGGTGGCGAGAGAAGTCGTAGGAGACCCCGAGCGACACGAGCGGACCGATCGCGAGGCGCGAGAGGATC
>JAJXSQ010000414.1 GCA_021784495.1 Myxococcales bacterium
GGGCCGGGATGGCCGCGGCGAGGTCGAGCCCGGCGACCGCGCCGGCCGTCCGCGCCAGGTGCGCGTCGACGAGCTCGACCGAGGCCGACCCGGAGGCCTCGAGCGCCCCCCGCGCCCGGCCGAGCTCGACGGCCGAGAGGAGATCGGAGCGGAGCGCCGGGGAGGGGGCCAGCTTGCGGGCGAGGGCCGCCGGGCTCCCGGCCGAGCGGCGCCGACCGGCCCGGGCCCAGGCGGCCGCCCCGAGGAGCCCCGCCGCGCCTCCGAAGAGCGCGAGCCACCGGATCAGCTGGCCGGCGTCGGGACCCGGGAGCGCCTCGCCGGAGGTCGCCCCCCAGCGCGCCTCCGCGAGCGCGCCGATCAGGATCGCGGCGAGCGCGGCGGCGCCGCCGCCACAGGCGGCCGTGGCCAGGATGACACGCCGCTCGCGCCTCCTCGCACGTTCGAGGAGCGCCTCGACCTCGGATGTCCCCAGGGTCATCGATCCGGAACGTCCCGGCGCCACCCGGGAATTCCGGGACCGGGCGCCGGGCACTCCGTGTATGGTAAGCCCGTTCCGCCCGCCCCACCACCCCACCCGGGAGAGGCCGGCGCGTCGATTCGACACGACCCGGGTGAATGCCAGAGCTCTCGCAGGCGTCTTGATCGATGGAAGCGGATGATCTCGCGCTGGTCGACGCGGCCAGGGCCGGCGACCGGGGCGCCTTCCAGGCGCTGGTCATCCGCCACCAGAGGAAGGTCTACGCCGTGGCGCTCGGCATCGTGAAGGACCCTGACCAGGCCTGGGACGTCGCCCAGGAGGCCTTCGTCCGCGTCCACTCCCACCTGGCCGACTTCAAGGGCGACTCGAGCTTCTCCACCTGGGTCCTGCGGATCGCGAGCCACCTCTCGATCGACGCGCTCCGGCGGGAGCGGAACGACCGCCGCGCGTCGCTCGACGACCTGCACGAGGCGGACCTCGCCGGCACCGGCGCGGGCGAGGGGATCCTCGCGACGGCCCTCGGGGCCGATCCGGGCGAGAGCGCGCTCCGGAAGGAGCTCGCGGGGAAGATGGCGGAGGCGCTCGGCCAGCTGCCGGCGATCCACCGGGAGATCCTGGTCCTGCGGGAGCTCGAGGGGCTCAGCTACGAGGAGCTGGCGGCGCGGCTCGGCATCCAGAAGGGGACGGTCATGAGCCGCCTCTTCCACGCCCGCAAGAAGATGCAGGCGCTCCTGGGGGCCTACGCGGGGCGCGGCGCACCGCCCGGCGGCGGCGGGGGTTCGCACGGGTAGGGCACCGCCATGTCCGACTGCACGCACTACAGACCGCTCGTCGGCTCCCGCCCCGGGGAGCTCGCCGCCGCCGAGGCCGGCGCGCTGGCCGCCCACCTCGCGACCTGCGACGGCTGCCGCGCCTGGGAGGCGGAGCTCGCCGCCGCCGACGGCCTCCTCGCCCGCGGGCTCCTCGCCGAGGCGGCGCGGCGCGACTTCGCCCCGTTCGTGGACCGGGTCCTGGAGCGGGTCGGGCGCCGCGCGCCGGCCCCGCTGCTCGAGCGGCTCGTCCTCGCCTTCCGCCGCCACCCCGCGCTCGCCATCGGCGCCGCGCTCGCGCCGATCGCCGCGGTCGTCGCGCTCGTCCTCGCCCTCCGGCTCGGCGGGGACGGCGACCTCGCCGACGCCCGCGCCGTGCAGCTCACGACCGAGGGCGGGGCCACCACCGTGATCCAGTCGAAGGACGGCCCGGTGGTCCTGCTCGACGACGACGAGGAGTCATGACCCGCACCGCAGCCGCCTGCCTCGCCCTCCTCCTGCCCACCCTCTCCCTCGCCGACGGCCCGGCCACCTCGCCTGCGCCGGTGCCGGTCCGCGTCCGGATCCTGCGCGGCGCCCGCCAGGCGCCGCCCGCCTTCGATCCGAAGCTCGCCGACCTCCGCTCCCAGCTCTCCAAGCTCTCCTACGTCCGCTGGGAGCAGGTGTCGGAGCAGACGGTCGACATGTCCGACCGCAAGCCCCACACCGTCCAGCTGCCGAACGGCGACGAGGTGACGCTGGTCGTCGAGGCGGTGAAGCCGCGGACCATCACCGTCGAGGTGGCGCTCTCGCGGCGCAGGACGCGGTCCCGGCTCACCATCGGCCGGGGGCAGCGCATCGTTCACCAGGTGACGGCGGAGCGCGACGGCGTCGCCTACTTCGTCACCGTCCACGGAATGCCCTGAGGGAACGCCCATGATCCGGATCGCCGCTCACCGCCCCGCTCGCCTGCCCCTGCGGCTCGGTCTCGCCGCGCTCGCCGCGGCGCTCGCCGCCGGGTGCGGCAACACCGGCGGCGACCCGCTCCAGTCGCCGGCCGGCGCCCCGATCACCTCGATCACCGTGTCGGCGCCCGGCCCGGACGTCCCGTACGGTGCGTCGGTCCAGCTCGACGCCTTCGCCACCTTCGCCGACGGCTATTCGGCCGACGTCACGCCCTACGTCGCCTGGACGTCCGACAACCCCGTGGTCCTCGACGTGGCGCCCGGCGGTGTGGCGACGGCCGGGTACGGCCCGGGGAGCGGGACCGCGGACATCTACGCGACCGATCCCGAGACCGGGACCGCCGGCTTCGTGACGCTCGTGGTGCCCTGAGCCGCGCGGACGGCGGGGGCGGTCACCGGCCCTTGCGGCGCGCGGCGCGGCCCCGCGCCGGCGCGGGCCGGTCCGGCGCCTC
>JAJXSQ010000038.1 GCA_021784495.1 Myxococcales bacterium
TTCCGCGCCCGCAAGGAGCTCTACGCGGAGCAGGCCCGCGCCCTCGCCCGCGGGCTGTCGCTCGACCCCGGCGCCGCCCGCGCCCGGCTCGAGGTGGCGGTCGCGCGGGTGGCCCACCTGCGGCGCGCCGCCCTGCTCGGGCGGGACGGGGCGACGGTCGCGGAGGCGGTCGCGCCGCCCGGCCCCGACGACGAGCAGGGCTGGCGCGCCGTCCCGGTGCGCGTCCGCCTCGCGGGGGGCGCCGAGCTCCGCTGCACCTTCGGCGTGGAGGCCGCCTTCTTCGCCGCGCTCGACGAGACCCGCGAGCTCGCCGAGGTGGCCCGGGGGATGGAGCAGACCCGGGCCGAGGTGCGCCGGAGCATCCTGCTGGCCTTCGGGGGGCTGGTGGCCCTGGCCGCCGCCATCGCCGCGCTCCTCGGCCACCTCCTCTCGCGGCGGACCGTGGCGCGGCTCGCCCTCCTCGCGGAGGCGCACCGGCGGGTGGCGGAGGGGGACCTCTCGGTGCGGCTCGATCCCGGGCGGGGGCGCGACGAGGTCGACGCGCTCGCCCGCGGGTTCAACGTCATGGTCGAGGACGTCCGGGCCGCGCGCGACCGGATCGTCTACCTGGAGAAGATCTCCAGCTGGCAGGAGGTGGCGCGCCGGCTGGCCCACGAGATCAAGAACCCGCTCACCCCGATCCAGCTCGCGTTCCAGCAGCTCCAGGCGCGCTGGGGGGCGCGCCCCGGCGGCGACCCGGCGTTCGGGGCGCTGCTCGGCGAGGTGGGGGCGATCGTCCGCCAGGAGATCGCCACCCTGCAGCGGCTGGTGGAGGAGTTCAGCGCCTTCGCGCGCCTCCCCGACGCCCGGCCCGCGCCCGCCGACCTGGCCGCCTTCGTGGACGACTTCGTCCGCACGAGCCCCCAGCTCGCCGCCGAGGCCGACGTCCTGCGGGCGCCGCCGCCCGGACCGCTCCCGGTGGCGATCGACGCCGAGCTCATGCGCCGGGTCCTCGCGAACCTGGCCGAGAACGCCGTCCAGGCCGCCCGGCCGGCCCGGGCCCGCGTCCACCTCGAGACCGGGCGTTCCGGGGACCGGGCCTCCCTCACCGTCGCCGACGAGGGGCCCGGCGTCGACGCCGCCCTCCGGGAGCGGATCTTCGATCCCTACTTCACCACCAAGGAGGCCGGGACCGGCCTGGGGCTGGCGATCGTCAAGAAGATCGTCCTCCAGCAGGGGGGCGAGATCCGGGTCGGGGATCGGCCCGGCGGCGGCGCGGCCTTCACCATCACGTTGCCGATCGCCGGCTGACGCCGGTCGCCGGCGGCGCTACATTCGACGGCATGCCCAGACCCTTCGAAGGGATGACGGCCCTCGTCACCGGCGCCACCTCCGGCATCGGCGAGGCCTGCGCGGAGCGACTCGTGGCCGACGGCGGCCGGGTGGTGGCGGTCGGCCGGCGGACCGACCGGCTCGCGGCCCTCGCCGACCGGCTCGGCCCGGCGCTCCAGCCGATGGCGCTCGACGTCACCGACCGGCCGGAGGTGGAGCGCCTCCTCGGGGCCCTCCCGGCGGTGGACCTCCTCGTCAACTCGGCGGGGATGGCGCTCGGCCTCGAGCCGGCGCCGCGGGCCTCGATCGACGACTGGGACCGGATGATCGAGACCAACTGCCGGGCCCTGGTCTTCGTCACGCGGCTCCTCCTGCCGGGGATGATCGCGCGCGGCCGGGGGCACGTGGTGAACATCGGCTCGGTCGCCGGGAGCTACCCCTACCCCGGCGGGAACGTCTACGGGGCGACCAAGGCCTTCGTCCGCCAGTTCTCGCTCGCCATCCGCTCCGACCTCCTCGGCACGCCGGTGCGGGTGACCGACGTCGAGCCGGGGATGGTGGAGACCGAGTTCTCGGTGGTCCGCTTCGCCGGCGACCGGGCGCGCGCCGGCAAGGTCTACGAGGGGATGCAGCCGCTCTCGGCCGCGGACATCGCCGACGTGGTCGCCTGGTGCGCGAGCCGCCCGCCCCACGTGAACGTGAACACCGTCGAGGTGATGCCGGTCCAGCAGGCCTTCGGACCGTTCGCCGTCTCGCGCACCGCCGGCTGACCGGGCCCCCGCGCGGCGACGCCCCCGACGGGCCTTTCGCCGCCGGCGCGCGGGGCTAGACTCTTCGCGCCGCCCGCTCGCCCCCCACGGAGGATCGACCCCCCATGCGCACGCTCCTCGCCGCCCTCGCCCTCGCCCTCGGACCGGGCGCGGCCCTCGCCGCCCCCGCCGCCCCCGCCGCCGGGAAGACCTCGATCACCTGGTACGGCCACGCCGCCTTCGTGGTGACGACGCCGGGCGGGACGGTGCTCGCCATCGACCCCTTCTTCCAGAACCCGCGCTCGCCGGACCCGAAGGCGGGCGAGACCCTGCCGCGGATCGACTACGTCCTCGTCACCCACGGTCACGGGGATCACGTCGGAGACGCGATCGCCATCGGCAAGCGGACCGGCGCGAAGCTGATCGCCAGCTTCGACCTCTGCAAGGCGCTGGTGAACGCCGGCTACCCCGCGGCCCAGGCCGGGTACGCGACCTGCGGCAACATCGGCGGCACGATCCAGGCCGGGGACGCGGAGGTGACGATGGTCCCCGCGGTCCACTCCTCGAGCTTCGGCGACCAGCCGGGCGCCGCCGAGGAGGGCCACCCCCTGGGCTTCCTGATCCGGGTGAAGGGCGGGCCGACCATCTACCACACCGGCGACACCGACGTGACGATGGACATGAAGCTCATCCCGGAGCGCTGGGGCCCGGTCGACGTGATGCTCGCCTGCATCGGCGGCCACTTCACCATGGACCCGCGCGGCGCGGCGCTGGCCGCGACCTTCGTGGGGGCGCGGACGGTGATCCCCATGCACTACCAGACCTACCCGGTCCTCTCGGGCACCCCGGCGGAGCTCGAGCGGGCGCTCGCCGCGCTCCACTCCCGCGCGCGCGTGCGGGTGCTCGTCCCGGGCGCGCCGACCGCCTTCTGACGCCGCCCCGGCCCGCGCCGGCGGGGGTGTATGATCGGCGGCCATGGCCCCGGCCGCCGCCACCATCCTGGTCGTCGACGACGAGCCGAACATCCGGCGCGCCCTCGCGCTCGTCCTCGAGCCGGAGGGGTACGCGGTGGTGGAGGCGGGGAGCGGCGAGGAGGCGCTCCGCCGCCTCGAGGCGGAGCCGTTCGACCTGGGGATCTTCGACGTGAAGCTGCCCGGGATCGACGGCCTGGCCCTGCTGGGCCGCGCCCGGGAGCTCTGGCGCGACCTCCCGGTGGTGGTGATCTCGGGCCACGCCGAGTCGCCGGACGTCGTCGCCGCGATGCGGGGCGGGGCCTCGGACTTCCTCTCCAAGCCGCTCGACCGCGAGCGCGTCCTGGTCACCGTCGGCAACGCCCTGGGGCGGCGGAGCCTCGCCGCCGAGGTGCAGGCGCTCTCCGCCCGGGCGCCGCGGTTCGAGGACGAGATGGTCGGCGAGAGCGCGGCCATGGCCCGGCTGCGCGCGGAGATCGCCAAGGTGGCGCCGAGCAACGCCCGGGTGCTCGTCCTCGGCGAGTCGGGGACCGGCAAGGAGCTGGTCGCCCAGGAGATCCACCGGCGGTCGCGGCGCGCCGCCGGCCCCTTCGTCCGGTCGAACTGCGCCGCCATCCCCGCCGAGCTGATCGAGTCGGAGCTCTTCGGCCACGAGCGGGGCAGCTTCTCCGGCGCGGCGGCCCGCCGGCGCGGCCAGTTCGAGCTCGCCCACGGCGGGACGCTCCTCCTCGACGAGATCGGCGACATGAGCCTCGCCGCCCAGGCCAAGGTGCTGCGCGCGCTGGAGAGCGGGGAGATCGCCCGGGTCGGGGGAGAGCGCCCGTTCAAGGTCGACGTCCGGGTGATCGCCGCGACCAACCAGGATCTGCGGGCGATGGTGGCCGCCGGGACCTTCCGCGAGGACCTCTACTTCCGGCTCGACGTCGTCCCCATCCGGACGCCGGCGCTGCGCGACCGGCTCGAGGACGTCCCCGCGCTCGCCGAGCGCTTCGTCACCCTGGCCTGCCGGCTCGACGGGCTGCGGCCCAAGGAGATCGATCCCGCGGTCCTGGACCGGCTCCGGACCCACCGCTGGCCGGGGAACGTCCGCGAGCTCCGGAACGTCTGCGAGCGGCTGGCGATCATGAGCGGCCCCCGCATCACCGTCGCCGACGTCCCCGCGGAGATCGGGGCGCGGGCGGCGCCGCCCCCCCCGGGCGGCGCGGCCGACCTCTCCGGCTACGGCCCGGTCCCGCTCCGGGACCTGCGGGATCTCGTCGAGCGCGACTACATCCTCGAGAAGCTCGAGGAGCACGACTGGAACATCACCCAGGCGGCGCAGGCGCTCGGGGTGGAGCGGACCAACCTCCACAAGAAGATCCGGCAGCACGGCCTCTCCCGCGGCCGCCGCGCCCCCGCCGCCGAGGCCGGCGAGCCGGGGGACGGCGAGGCCTGACGTGCCTCCCGGCGCCGGAGCGACGACGGCCCCTCCCTCCACCGATCCGCTCGCCGCGCCCGGCCTCCCGCCGGCCGAGCCGCGCGCGCCCGAGAGCGGGGAGCGGCTCGCGCGCCTCCGGGCGCGCCTCGGCGCCGGCGCCGCCGCGGTGGAGGACGCCTGCCGGCGCGCCCCGGATCCCGACCTCGCGCTCGCCGGGGTCGAGCGCCACCTCGACGGGGCCGGCGCCCTCCCGGTCGAGCCGGACCTCCTCGAGGCGCTGGCGCTCCTCTGCGGCGCCTCGGCGATGATCGCCGGGCTCCTGGCGCGCACCCCGGAGCTCCTCCGGCGCGCGGCGCGCTCGCCCTGGCGCGACCGCCCCCGGGGCGAGGCGTCGCTCCGCCGCCTCCTCGCCCGGGCCGCCCGCGCGCTCGCCCCGGACGACGTCGCCGCCTTCCACCGGCTCCTCCGGCGGCTGCGCGACCGGGAGATCGTCCGCGTCGCCCTGCGCGACCTGCGGCGGGCGCGGATGGCGGAGGTGACCGGCGAGCTGTCGGCGCTCGCCGCCGCCTGCGTCGACGGCGCCATCCGCTTCCACGATCGCCGCCTGCGCGCCCGCCACGGCGCGCCGGCGGGGCTCGCCGCGCGGGAGCCGGGCGCGGGCTTCTGCGCGCTGGCCATGGGCAAGCTCGGGGCGCGCGAGCTCAACTTCAGCTCGGACATCGACCTCATCTTCGTCTACGGCGCCGACGGCCAGACCGACGGCGCCCACGGCCTGGCGCACTTCGCCTACTTCGCGCGCCTCGCCGAGCTGGTCACCGAGGCGATCGCCGCCAGCACCGAGGACGGCGCCGTCTTCCGGGTCGACCTCAACCTGCGCCCCGACGGCCGGAGCGGGCCGATCGTGAACAGCGTGCGGGCGGCCGAGCTCTACTACCAGACCTTCGGCCGGAGCTGGGAGCGCAACGCCCTGCTGAAGGCGCGGCCGGCCGCCGGGGACCTCGAGGTCGGCGAGGAGCTCCTGCGCCTCCTCGAGCCGTTCATCTGGCGGCGGAGCCTCGACCTCGAGGTGGTCGCCGAGGTCCAGGCGATGAAGGCCCGGATCGACGCCCGGGCCGGCGCCGAGGGGCGGGACGACCTGAAGCTGGGGCGGGGCGGGATCCGCGAGGTGGAGTTCTTCGTCTCCGCGCTCCAGCTCCTCCACGGGGGGCGGCCGGGCTGGCGGACGATCCGGGAGCGCGCCGTCCTCCCGGCGCTCGATCGGCTGCTCTTCGCCGGGGTGGTGCCCTCGCGCGACCGCGACGAGCTCGCCGACGCCTACCTCTTCCTGCGGCGGGCCGAGCACCGGCTCCAGATGGCCGCCGGCGCCCAGACCCACCGGCTCCCGCCGCCGGGCGAGCGGCTCGGCCTGGCGCGCTCCATGGGCTTCGCCTCGGTCGAGGCGTTCGAGGGGGCGCTGGCCCTCCACCGCGGGCGGGTCTCGAGCCGCTTCGCCGGCCTGCTGGGGACCGCCGGCGGCGCCGCCCCGCTCGACCCCGACCTCGCCCTCCTCGCCGACGGCCAGGTCGAGCCGGAGCGCCGGCGCGAGCTGGCCGTCCGCCGCGGCCTCCAGGACACCGAGCGGGCGCTGGCCGCGCTCGACGCGATGGCGCGGCGCCGGACCCCCTTCTCCCCCCTCGGCGACCCGGCGGCGGCGGTGGCCCTCCTCGCCGACGCGCTGGGGACGCCCGACCCGGATCAGGCGCTCGCCAACCTCTCCGACTTCGCCCTGGCGCTCCGGAACCCGGAGCCCTACTTCCGGCTCCTCGCCGACCACCGCCGGGTGGCGCGGCTCCTCCTCTCCCTCTTCGGCACCTCGGACTTCCTCTCCAAGCGCTTCATCCGGCACCCGGAGCTGATCGACGCGCTCTTCCGCGCCGACCAGGTGCGGCTCACCAAGACGGCGGCGGCGTTCGGGGCCGAGCTGGACGAGCGGCTGGCGCACGCCGAGGGGACGGGGCTCGACGAGCTCCTGGAGGGCCGGCTCGGCGAGCTGCGCCGCTACAAGGACGAGCAGGTGCTCCGGATCGCCGTCCACGACATCGCCGGGACGATCGACCTCGCCTCCGTCGCCGCCCAGCTGACCGACCTCGCCGAGGCCTGCCTGGTCCGGTGCCTGGCGCTCGCCGAGGAGGAGGCGGCGGCGCGCGGGCGGCTCCCGCCCGGCCGGCTCTGCGTCGTCGGGATGGGGAAGCTCGGCGGGCGCGAGCTCGGCTACCACTCCGACCTCGACCTCGTCTTCCTCTACCCCGGCGACGCCGTCGCCTCCCACGAGCGCTTCGCCCGGCTCGCCCAGCGCTTCATGGCCTTCCTCCAGATGCCCCTGCGGGAGGGGCGGCTCTACCAGATCGACACGCGCCTCCGGCCGTCGGGGAACCAGGGCGCCCTGGTCATCGGCGCCGACGGCTTCGCGCGGTACCACGTCGGCGACCCCTCCCCGGACGGCGCGCCGGCGGTCCGCTCGCAGCTCTGGGAGCGCCAGGCCCTGCTGCGCGCGCGGTTCGTCGCCGGCGACCCGGCGCTCTTCGAGCGGATCCGGGCCTCGGTGATCGTCCCGGTGGTCTACGGCCGCCCGGCCGATCGCGCCGCCCTGGCCGCCGAGATCCGGCGGATGCGCGAGCGGATGGAGAGCGAGCTCGGCCGGGAGGCGAGCCGGGGGAGGAACCCCAAGACCGGGCACGGCGGCCTGGTGGACGTCGAGTTCGCCGCCCAGTTCCTGCAGCTCGCCCACGGCCACGACCACCCCGAGGTGCGGACCGGGAGCACGCCGGGGGCGCTCGCGCTGCTCGGCGCCGCCGGGCTCATCGACGAGGCCGACCGGGGGCCGCTCGCCCGCGGCTACGAGTTCCTGCGCCGGGTGGAGCTCCGCCTCCGGATCGTCCACGACTACGGCGTCGATCACCTGCCGCAGGGCGGCCCGCCGCTCGCGCAGCTCGCCCGCCGCCTGGGCTACTTCGGGGACGACCCCGGCGCCCGCTTCCTCTCCGACTACGAGCGGACCACGGCGGCCGTCCGGGACGCGTTCGAGCGGGTCGTCCGCTAGGCCCTCCGAGGAGAACCGATGCCGCTCCCCCCCGACGAGGTCCTCGACGCGTGGAAGGCGCGGGTCCGCCCCATCGAGGAGGCGGAGCTGGCCCTCGTCCGCGCGATCGTGACTCACCCGCCCTGGCTCTCGGAGCCGGACGAGCACGCCCTGCGCTACGCCCTCAACCTCGCCCGGCTCACCCTGGTCCGGACGCCGGACGGCGCCGACGTCGACGTCGCGCCGATCCTCGCGCCCTACCGCGAGGAGGTGCTCGCGGTGGCGCCGCCGGTCCTGGTCCGCCCCGGCGGGTTCGACCAGGTGGCCGCGGCCCGGCTGGTCCCGCACCTCCGGGAGCACGCCCGCGCCTGGCGCGCCCGCCTGCTCGCCGCGCTGGGCGACCGGCTCCCCGCCGCGGCGCTCGACCGGGAGCTCTGCGAGAAGGCGCTGGTGGTCGTCTGCGGCGGCGGCGGCGGGGTCACCTGGTCCTACCTCGGCGCCTTCGATCTCCTCGAGCGGTTCGGCCTCGAGCCGCGGCTCCTCGCCGGCACGAGCATGGGGGCCGCCCTCGCCCTCTTCCGCGCCCGGGCGCGGCGCTGGCGGACGGAGGAGGTGCTGGAGGTCGTGCGGGGGCTCTCCTTCCGGACCCTCTTCCAGTTCCTCGAGACCGGCTCGCGGTACGGGCTCCCCGCCGCGATGCGCCTCTACCTGCGCGCCGCGGTGCTCGACCACCTCGCCGGGCCCGGCGGGGAGGCGCCCACCCTCGGCGCGCTCCCCATCCCGCTGGTCGTCGCCTGCACCGGCGTCCGGACCGGCGCGCTGCCCCGCGAGCCGGAGTACTACGAGCACCTCCTCGACCGGCACGGCCGGGCGCCGCGGCCGCACGTGGTGAAGCGGCTGGTCTCGGAGATCTTCCAGACGGTCAGCGAGTTCATGATCCAGCGCGACCGCTTCGCCCGGGTCTACCTCGGCGCCGACGAGGGGACGGCCGGCTTCGACGCCATCGACGCCGTCGGCTTCTCCTCGGCGCTCCCCGGGGTGATCCACTACGACGTCCTGCGCGACGACCCCCGGATGCACGCCCTCCTGGCCGACCTCTTCGCGCGGCGCGAGCTCTTCCGGCTCGTCGACGGCGGGCTGGTCGACAACCTGCCGGCCCGGACCGCCTGGGGGCTCTCCCAGACCGGCGTCACCGGGACCCGCAACGCGTTCGTCCTCGGGCTGGAGGGGTTCGGCCCCAAGCTGACCCAGCCGCTCTGGTTCGGCCTCGAGCAGCTCGCCGCCCAGAACGTCGCCCGCAACCGGGGCTTCGTCCACCTCCTCCGCAGCTACCAGCGGGTCCTCTCCCCCATCGAGATCGTCCCCGGAGCGCGCTCGCTCTCCCGCGCGATCCAGGCCGGGAGGGCGGAGCTCCTCCCGGACCTGCCGCTCCTGGCGCGGATGATCCGCCCATTCCCCCCGCTCGCCTGACCCTCCGGATTGGGTAGCCACCCCCTACGGGGCGGATTAAAGAGAGCGTCGAGTGGGTTATTCGCCAGAGATCGGGGTAGCGATCGGCCAAACCGGTTGACCGCGCGCTCCCGTTTCGGATAGATTCCCGACCCCTCGCCGTCCAGCTTAAAATCGTAAATATATCGGCATCTTACGCCGATCCCGCGGTCCGGACAGCCCGGCCGGGGGCTGTGATCATCGCTGCTGAGGCACCATGCGGACTCGTTACGTCGACTTCGACGACCGGCACGAAGACCTGGCGGAGCGGATGCGCGCCGCGCCCGAGCTCGCCGAGGAGTTCCGGCGGATGTGGGATCTCTCGTGGCTCTATCACGAGAACGCGCTCGAGGGGCTCGTCTACACCAGCCAGGAGCTCGAGCTCGGCCTCGCCAACCAGCCGGTCGCCGACGTGAACTTCGTCGGCGCGCTTCGCGCGGTCCGCGGCCACGCCGCGGCGATCGAGCTGGTCCGGGCCGAGGCGCGGACGCGGCGCCCCAAGCTGAACGTGTCGATGGTGAAGAAGCTCCAGGAGACGCTCGGCGGCGGCGAGGGGCGCCCTCCCGCGGAGTGGCGCAAGGACATGCCGCTCCACCGGAGCTACTTCCACGAGATCGCCCAGCCGGCCAAGATCCTCCCCGGCCTGCAGAAGCTCTTCGAGTTGACCGAGTCGGCCGACTTCAAGGCCGCGCACGCGATCCAGCGGGCGACCCGCTTCCACCACGGCTTCATGCAGGTCTTCCCCTACACCGACAACTCCGGGCGGATCGGCCGGCTCCTCGCCGCGATGATCCTCTTCCAGGAGGGCTACCTGCCGGTGATCATCCACGCCACCGACCGGCAGCGGTACTACGAGTCGCTCCGGCAGCCCGAGGCGGCCCTCCGCGAGCTGACGATGGACGCCATCGAGAACGGGCTCGCCCACGCCGAGAAGCACTTCGCCGCGGTGTCGGAGCGAGGGTCCCGCCGGACCGGCCGCTGACCCCTACGGGGGTCGCTGCACGCTAGACAGGCAGTCAAACCACCGTAGGGACGAGCGCTTACACGTCCCCACTCCGGTCGTGGCGGCCCCTGCAGGGCTGGTGTATAGCACCGCCCCAATGCTCCTCGGGGCACACGAAGGGATCGCGGGCGGGGTCTCCACGGCCTTTGCCCGGGCGGAGGAGGACGGGGCCGACTGCCTCCAGATCTTCACCCGCAACGCCCGCGGATGGGCGGCGAAGCCCCTCGAGGAGGAGGAGATCGCGCGCTTCCGCGCCGAGGCCCGGCGCACGGGGAAGCCGGTCGCCGCCCACTCGAGCTACCTCATCAACGCCGCCGCCGCCGACCCGGAGATCCGGGCGAAGAGCTGGGCCGCGCTCGGCGACGAGCTGGGGCGCTGCGAGCAGCTCGGGATCCCCTCCCTCATCTTCCACCCCGGCTCCAACCCCGACGTGCGCGAGGGGGTCGCCCTCGTCGGCGAGGGGATGGCCCGCGCCCTCGAGGCCGCGCCCGGGAAGGTGCGGCTCCTCACCGAGACCACCGCCGGCCAGGGCGCGTCGCTCGGCCACGACTTCGAGCAGCTCGCCGCGATCCGCGACGCCGTCCCGAAGGCGCTGCGGCGCCGCTGCGGGATCTGCGTCGACACCTGCCACCTCTTCGCGGCCGGGCACGAGCTCACCACCGACGACGGCTACGACGCGACCTTCGCCGACCTCGACCGGACGCTCGGGCTCGACCAGGTGCTCGCCTTCCACCTGAACGACTCGAAGAAGGGGCTCGGCTGCCGGGTGGACCGCCACGAGCACATCGGCCAGGGGGAGATGGGGCTCGCGCCCTTCCGGCGGCTGGTGAACGACCGGCGCTTCGCCGCCGTGCCGGCCTTCCTGGAGACCGACCTCCGCTTCAAGGAGAACCTGGCCGTGCTGCGCGGCCTGGTCGGATGAAGGGCGCCATGCCACACACGGCCCGCGCCGATGGTCCGCACCGCGCCCGCGTCGAGGCGCAGCCCCCGCCGGGGCCGACGGCGGTGCGGCTGCCGCCGCGCCCCGCCGATCCGCACCGCGCGAAGCTCGACCGGCTCGTCGCGCTCGCCCGGGGCCGGCGGCGCGCGGTGATCGTCACCCACGACAACCCGGATCCCGACTCGATCGCCGCCGGGGTCGCGCTCGCCTGGCTCCTCGGCGAGCTGGTGGGGCTGGAGACCGTGGTGGCCTACGGCGGCATCGTGGGGCGGGCCGAGAACCGCGCCCTCATCGAGGCGCTCCGGCTGCCGGTGGTGCCGCTCTCCAAGGTCGAGATCCTCCCCGACGACCTGCTCTGCATGGTGGACACCCAGCCGGAGCAGGGGAACCACTCCCTGCCCGCGGGCCACCGCCCCGACGTCATCGTCGACCACCACCCGATGCGCCCCGCCTCGCGGCTCGCCCCGATCGCCGACGTCGGCGGCCCGATCGGCGCCACCAGCACCGTGCTGGTGGAGTACCTCCGGGCGAGCGGCCTCCTCGTCCCGACCGCCATCGCCACCGCCCTCTTCTACGGGATCAAGGCCGACACCCGCGACCTGGGGCGCCACACCACCGACCAGGACGTCGACGCCTACCTCTGGCTCTTCCCGCGCACCGACAAGGACGCGCTCGGCGCCATCGAGCACCCCACCCGCCCGGCGGGGTACTTCGCCCTGTCGGCGCTGGCGGTGGAGCGCGCCCGGGTCTACCGCGGCGCGGTCCTCGTCCCCCTCGGGCGGATCCCGGCCCCGGACCTCGTCGCCGAGGTGGCGGAGCGGCTCCTGTACCTCGAGGGGACCGGCTGGTCCCTCGCCTGGGGCGAGTACCGCGGCGACCTCTACTACTCGGTCCGGACGCTCGATCCGGGGGCGAACGCGGGCCGGCTGATCCGCGAGGTGATCGAGCCGCGCGGGGGATCGGCGGGGGGGCACGGCTCCATGGCCGGCGCCCAGCTCCCCGCGCGGAACCTCACGCGGGCGGCGCGGGCGCGGCTCGAGCGCGAGGTCGCCGCCGCCTTCCTCGCCGCCTCCGGGGTGCCGGCGGGCCGGCCGCGCCGG
>JAJXSQ010000415.1 GCA_021784495.1 Myxococcales bacterium
GGGGCGGTCGCTCGCCCTGGGCGCCGCGGTCGCCGCCGCGCTCGCCGGCTGCCACCCGCGCCTCCCGCCCCCGGACCTGTCGCTCGATCCGGCGGCGCTCCTCGCGCAGGTGCGGGCGGCCCAGGGGCGGGTCCGGAGCGTCTCCGGACGGGCGCGCCTCCAGGTGGACGGACCCGACGGCCAGGCGGGCCTCGACGCGTTCCTCGCCGCCGAGCGGCCGGCCCGGCTCCGGGTCGAGGCCCACGACTTCTTCGGGGACGTGGTGTCGGTGCTCGCGGTGGACGGAGGCCGGCTCGCCCTGTACGACGCGCGCGAGCGGACCTTCTACCGGGGCGCGGCGACCGCCCGCAACCTGTCCCGGCTGGTGCCGGTGGGGCTCCCCCCGGAGGCGCTCGCCGGGATCCTCTGCGGCGCGCCCCCGCTCCTCGACGGCGCGCCGGTCTCGGCGGTGCCGGGGGACGGCCGGGTGATCCTGACCCTGCGGGCGGGGGCGCTCGAGCAGCGGCTCGACGTCGGCCCGGGCGCCGCCGTCCTGGCCGCGCGGCTCCGGCGGGACGGCGGGCCGTCCCCCGAGGATCTCGACGTCTCCCTCGCCGGCTGGCGCCCCGAGGGCGCCGCGGCGCTGCCGCGGGAGGTCGTTCTCCGCGCGCCGTCCGCGGGCGTGACCGTCACCCTGCGCTGGAAGGAGGCGGCGGTGAACGGCCCGGTCGATCCGGAGCTCTTCCGGATCCGCGCCCCCGACGGAGCGCGGGCCGTGGATCTCGACCTCGCCGGGCCTTAGGATAGCCCCCTTCGAACGACGGACCGGAGCCCGCGTGGACCAGAACCTGTTCAGCCTCATGAAGACGAGCTTCTCCCTCTGGGTGATCCTCGCCTGCTCGGTGATCGCGCTCGCGGCGGCGGTCGAGCGGACGATCGCCCTCTGGGGCTTCACCGCGCGGGCCCGCGCGCTCGCCGACGCCGTCGGCCGCGCCCTCTTCCGCGGCGACCTCGACGACGGCCGGGCGCAGTGCGAGAGCTCCCCCTCGCTGGCCGCCGAGGTCTTCCTGGCGGGGCTGGTGGCCCTCTCGCCGCGCGGCGCCGGGCTCTCCGGCCGCCCGGCCTCCGAGGCGAGCGCCGAGAAGATCGCCGCGACGGTGGAGCGCGAGCGGCAGCGGGTCAACGTCCGGCTGAAGCGCGGGCTCTGGATCCTGGCCACGGTCGGCGCCACCGCCCCGTTCATCGGCCTCTTCGGCACCGTCGTCGGCATCATGAGCGCCTTCCACCAGATGGCGCAGACCGGCCAGGGCGGCTTCGCGGTGGTCGCGAGCGGCATCTCCGAGGCGCTCATCACCACCGCGAGCGGCATCGCGGTGGCCGTCCTGGCGGTCGTCCTCTTCAACGTGCTCAACACCCACGTCCAGCGGCTCACCCTCCAGCTCCGGCTCCTCACCGAGGAGTACCTCGAGCTGGTCCAGGAGCTGCTGCCGTCGCTCCGGTCCGCCGGGCCGGCCCGCAGCGCCGGCGGGGAGGGGTGACCCCATGGCCCTGGGCGGACCGAGCGGCGGCGGCGGCGGCGACGGCGACGAGGCCGAGGGCGGGATCTTCGCCGACATCAACATCACGCCGCTCACCGACATCTTCCTGGTGCTCCTCATCATCTTCATGGTGACGACCACCGCCATCGCCCAGTCGCAGTCGGAGCGGGGCGGCTTCAAGGTGACGCTGCCGAAGGGCGGCAAGGGGAACGCCGCGGCGGTCAGCGATCTGGCGGTGGCGATCCTGGCCGACGGCCGCGTGGTGGTGGGGGGCAAGGTGCTCGACCAGCCGGGGCTGGAGAAGGCCTTCCTGACCGCGGCCGCGCACAACCCGGACACGATGGTGCTCATCCAGGCCGACGAGGACGTCCTCCACGGCCGGGTGGTCGAGGTGATGGACCTGGCCCGCCGCGAGGGGCTGACCCGCCTCGGGATCGCCACCCGGGCCCAGACCCCGGGGGGCTGACGGCCGGTTGCTCGACCGGGTGCCGCCGGGGCAGTAGCATCGACGGAGGATGGCACCGAGGAAGCGGCTGGGAGAGCTCCTGATCGAGGCGGGCGTCATCGACGACGCCCAGCTCCAGGCGGCGCTCGGCCACCAGCGCCAGTGGGGCGGCCGGATCGGCCAGGTCCTCGTCGACATGAGGTTCCTCCGCGAGTCGGCGGTGGTCGAGGTGCTGGCCCGGCGCACCGGCCACCCGATCGCCCGCCTCTCCACCCTGGACCCGCGGGCGATCGCCGAGGCGATCCCCCTCATCCCCCGCGAGCTGGCCGACCGCCACAACGTCCTCCCGATCGCGGCCGACCCCTCGGCGGTCACCGTGGCGATGGCCGATCCGACCAACCTGGCGGTGATCGACGAGCTCCGGTTCCGGACCAACCGGCGGGTGAAGGTGCTGATCGCCGGCGACCGGGAGATCGCCGAGGCCCGGCAGCGGGCCTACGCGCCGGACGCCCAGCCGGTCCAGCCGATCGCGCTCGACCTCGAGCCGAGCATCGAGCCGCTGCCGCTCCTCGACGATCCCTTCGGCGGGCTGGGGAGCCCGCCGGGCGGCGACGGCCTCCGCGCCGCGCTCGTCCCGACGCAGCACGCTCCGGCCGGGGGGCCGAACGGCGCCCCGGCCCGGCCGGCGGGCGCCGCGGCCGGCGGAGCGAG
>JAJXSQ010000039.1 GCA_021784495.1 Myxococcales bacterium
CCGGGCGCAGGCGCGGGCCAGCGGGAGGGCGGCGCGGCGATCGCCGTGGACCACGTCCTCGCGCGCGCCGTGGATCTCGGTGAGGCGCGACTGGGCCGCCTCGAGGAGCGCCGCCAGCAGCGCCTCGTCGCGCCCGGGCCGGCAGGCGTAGCCGGCCGCGATCGGCACCGGCCCCTCGTCGGGATCGACGAGGAGCGCGGCGGCGCAGGGGAGCCCGAGCCCGGCGGTGACGTCGAGGAGGTGGACCCGGAAGCCGCGGCCGGTGATCCGCTCCACCCAGCCGGCCGTCCGCGGCGCGGCGCGCGCCAGCGAGCCGGGGGCGAGGAGCCGGCGGCGCAGCTCGACCGCGGTGAAGCCGCGCGGGAGCGACCGGGCGAGCTGGTCGCGCTCGACCAGCTCGAGCAGCGCGTGGAGCCGGGCCGCGTCGCGCGACGGGTGGGCGGCGAGGCCGTTCGAGGTCCAGGGGACGATCGCCGGCCCGAGCGGCGCCTCCCCGGGCGGCGGGCAGTGGACCGCGTGGGCCGGGACGAGGCAGGGGCGCCCGGAGAGGAGGTCGTCGGCCGCCCGCCAGGCGAGCCGGGCGGCGCTCCAGCCGGAGCCGGCCAGCGCCGGCTCGAGCTCCTCGGGGCCGATGACGCCCCGCCGCCCGAACCGGCCGCGGAGCTCCTCGGCCGTCCCCGAGACGAGCGACAGCGGCCGCTCCGCGGCGGCCAGCTCGGCCGCCTCGGAGAGCGCCCCGGCCGCCGCCGCCTCGAAGGTCTCCCCCTTGCCGGTCGAGACCTGGAGGACGTGGCCGCCCGGGCGGATGGCCGCCGCCACCTCGACGCCCACCCGGTCGAGCCCGGTGATCCGGGCGATCCGGGTGACGCCGAGCGCGGCCGCGACGGCGGCCCGTCCACGCTCCGGAAGGGGGGCGGGGCGATCCATCCCGAGCCTTATATCCTGTTCCCATGCCCGAGACCCCCGTCGACCTCGCCCTCGCCCACGCCGAGCGGAACGGCGCCATCTACGTCGACGAGCTGAAGCGGCTCGTCCGGATCCCGTCCGTCTCCTTCGCCGGCTTCCCGGAGGCGGAGGTGGCGCGGAGCGCCGACGCGGTCGCCGAGCTCCTCCGGCGCCGCGGCTTCGAGCGGGTGGAGGTGCTCCGCGTCGAGGGGGCCCACCCCTACGTGGTCGGCGAGCGGATCGAGGATCCGGCGGCGCCGACCGTCCTCCTCTACGCCCACCACGACGTCCAGCCGGCGGGCGACCCGGGGGCCTGGCGGAGCCCGCCCTTCGAGCCGGTGGAGCGCGACGGCCGGCTCTACGGCCGGGGGGCCGCCGACGACAAGGCGGGGGTGATCCTCCACGCGGCGGCGGTCGACGCCTGGGTGCGCGGCGCCCGCCGCCTCCCGCTCAACGTGAAGATCGTGATCGAGGGGGAGGAGGAGATCGGCTCGGAGCACCTCCCGGCCTTCCTCGCCCGCCACCGCGAGCGGCTCTCGGCCGACGCCATGGTCCTCGCCGACACCGGCAACGTCGAGACCGGCGTCCCCTCGATCACCGTCGCGCTCCGCGGGCTGGTGACCGTCGACGTCGAGGTCCGCGCCCTGGAGCAGAGCCTCCACAGCGGGATGTGGGGCGGGCCGGTCCCCGACCCGGCGATGGCCCTGGCCCGGATGCTCTCCTCGCTGGTGGACGCCGACGGGCAGATCGCCGTCCCCGGCCTCCTGGAGCGGGTCCGCCCGCTCACCCCGGCGCAGCGGGAGGCGATCGCGGCGCTCCCGGTCGGCCCCGAGGAGTTCCGGCGCCAGGCGCGGCTCCGCCCCGGGGTCGCGCTCCTCGGCGGGCGCCACCCGCTGGAGACCATCTGGTGGCGCCCTTCGCTCACGGTGAACGCGCTCCAGGCCTCCTCGCGGCGCGACGCGCGGAACATCGTCAACGACGTGGCCTGGGCCCGGGTCGGGGTGCGGCTCGTCCCCGACCAGGACCCGGCCGAGGTGCGGGAGCGGCTGGTGGCCGCGCTCCGGGCCGCGGCGCCCTGGGGGGTGGAGCTGACCTTCGCGGTCGAGACCGCCGGCCCCCCCTGGGCGACCGACCTCGCGCACCCGGCCTTCGCCGCGGCCTTCCGCGCGCTGGAGAAGGGCTACGGGCGGCGGGCGCTGGCCGTCGGCTGCGGGGGCTCGATCGGCTTCGTCGAGCCGTTCGCGCGCGCCCTCGGCGGCGCGCCGGCGATCCTCGTCGGCGTGGAGGACCCGGCGTCGAGCCCCCACTCCGAGAACGAGAGCGTCGACCTCGCCGACCTGCACCGCGGGATCCGGAGCGCCATCCACCTCCTCGGCGAGCTGGGCGAGGCGCTGCGCCCGGCGCCGGGCGGGCCGGCGGGGGCGCCCGCTACATGAAGCCGAGCTGCAGCCGCGCCGCCTCGCTCATCCGCGACGGGTCCCAGGGCGGGTCGAAGACGAGGTCCACCTCGGCGTCCTTCACCCCGGGGACGGCGAGGCACCCCCGCCGGACGTCCTCCACCAGCACCGGCCCCACCCCGCAGCCGGGCGCGGTGAGGGTCATCTCGACGATCACCCGCACGCCGCCCTCGACCGGCTCGCTCCGCACCCCGTAGACCAGCCCCAGCTCGACGATGGAGGAGGGGATCTCCGGGTCGTACACCTGGCGGAGCGCCTCCCAGACCTTGGCCTCCTCGAACGGCCCCTCGAGCGCCGCCGCGCGGACCTCGGCCGCCGCCCGCGCCTGGGCCTCGAAGGCCGCCCCCAGGGCGTCGGCGTCGCCGGCGTCGATCCGGACCAGCAGGCCGCGATCGGTCATCAGGGTGAAGGTGCCGCCCAGCGACTGCTGGACGACCAGCCAGGCCCCCTCGGGCAGGGTGACCTTCGCGCCGGAGGGGATCTCGGTCCCCTCGACGGCGCGGAGGAGCGTCACCGGTTCGCGTGGCATGGGCTCTCCTTCCCTGCTCGGATCCCTACTCGGTCGAGGCGGTGCCGCCGCCCGCCAGCGCGGCCCGCAGCGTGTGCCAGGCGAGGCTCGCGCACTTCACCCGGCTCGGGAACTCGTGCACCCCGCCGAAGACCGCGAGCTTCCCGAGCGCCTCGAGGTCGGGGATGGCCGCCGGGCCGCCGGTGACCAGCGCGTGGAAGCGGGCCTCCAGCGCGCCGATCTCCTCCGGCCCGAGCCCCTTCACCAGCCCGGTCATGACCGAGGCCGAGGCCCGGGAGATGGCGCACCCGCTCCCCTGGAAGTGGACGTCGGCGACGCGGCCGTCGACCAGCCGCGCCTCCACGGTCAGGTGGTCGCCGCAGAGCGGGTTCAGCCCCTCGGCGCGGTGGGTCGCGCCGGGGAGGGGCCCGAAGTTCCGCGGCCGCTTCCCGTGGTCGAGCACCACCTCCTGGTAGAGCTCCGAGAGCTCGCTCACGCGAAGACCTCCCGCGCCACGTGGAGCGCCCGGACGAGCGCCGCGACGTCGGCGTCGTCGTTGTAGGCCGCCACCGACGCCCGGGCGGTGGCGGCGAGCCCGTAGCGCCGCATGAGGGGCTGGGCGCAGTGGTGGCCGGCGCGGATGGCCACCCCCTCGCGATCGACGATGGTGGCCAGGTCGTGGGGGTGGACGTCGCCGAGGAGGAAGGAGACGACCCCGGCCCGCTCGCGCGGCTCGCCGACGATCCGCAGCCCCGGGACCTCCCGGAGCGCCGCCAGCAGCCGGCCGAGGAGCGCCCGCTCGTGGGCCGCGATGGCGCCGGCGCCGACGCCGGCGATCCAGCGGAGGGCCGCGGCCAGCCCGATCGCCCCGGCGATGTGCGGCGTCCCGGCCTCGAACCGGTAGGGCACGTCGTTCCAGGTCGTCCCCTCGAAGGTGACCGAGCGGATCATGTCGCCGCCGCCCTGCCACGGGGGCATCGCCTCGAGGTGCTCGCGCCGCGCCCAGAGCACCCCGATCCCGGTCGGCCCGTACAGCTTGTGGCCGGAGAGGACGTAGAAGTCGGCCCCCGACGCGGCGGCGTCGAAGCCGAGGTGGGGGGCCCCCTGGGCGCCGTCGACCAGCACCGGCACCCCGCGGGCGCGCGCCAGCGCGACGATCCGGTCGAGCGGGGTGACCGTCCCGAGCGCGTTCGAGACCTGGGTCACCGCGAGGAGGCGCACCCGGGGGCCGAGGAGCGCCTCGAGCGCGCCGAGGTCGAGGTCGCCGGCGTCGTCCACCGGCACCGGGACCACCCGCGCCCCGCGCTCGGCGGCGAGGAGCTGCCAGGGGACGATGTCGGAGTGGTGCTCGAGGGTGGTGACCAGGATCTCGTCCCCGGGTCCGACCCGCTGGCGGCCGAAGGTCTGGGCGACGAGGTTCACCGCCTCGGTGGCGCCGCGGACGAAGACGATCTCGTGGGGATCGGCGTGGAGGAAGCGGGCCACCTCCACCCGCGCCCCCTCGTAGGCGCGGGTGGCGCGCTCGGAGAGGGCGTGGACGCCGCGGTGGACGTTGGCGTTGTCCTGCCGGTAGTAGCGGTCGAGCGCCTCGAGCACCGCCACCGGCTTCTGGGAGGTCGCCGCGCTGTCCAGGTAGGCGAGCGGCCGCCCGTGGACCTGCTGCCCGAGGATGGGGAACTCGGCGCGGATCCGGGCGACGTCGAGCGCGACCGGCGGCGCGGCCGGGGCGCGGAGGGCGGCGCCGGCGGCGGGCGCGGTCACGCGGCCTCCAGCAGGCGGGCCCCGCCGGGCAGCCGCGAGGCGACGATGGCCCGGGCGCGGGCGCGGAGCGGCGCCGGGCGGACGCGGTCGACCATCTCGGCGGCGAAGGCGAGGATCAGCAGGCCCCGGGCCGCCGCCTCGGGGAGCCCCCGGGAGCGGAGGTAGAAGAGCGCCGTGGGATCGAGCTGGCCGACCGTCCCGCCGTGGCCGCACTTCACGTCGTCCGCCAGGATCTCGAGCTGGGGGCGGGTGGTGACCACCGCGTCGTCGGAGAGGAGCAGGCTCGAGCTCGCCTGGTGGGCGACGGTCTTCTGGGCGCCGGGGCGGACGCGGACGTAGCCGTTGAAGACGCCGCGCGCGCGCCCGTCGAGCACCGCCTTGAAGACCTGGGTCGTCGTGCAGCGCGGCGCGGCGTGCTCGACGACGGCCAGGGTGTCGGTGAGCCGGTCGCCGTCGGCCATGCCCAGGCCGGAGAGGTGGAGCTCCGCCCCCTCCCCCGCCAGCCGGGCGTGGACCTCGGCGCGGGCGATCCGGCCGCCGAGCGACAGCGCGTGGGAGCTGAAGCGCGCCCCGGCCCGCGCCTCGACGTGGACCGCGCCGAGGTGGATGGCGTCGAGCCCCTCCTCCTGGAAGAGGTAGTGCTCGAGCCGGGCCCCGTCGGCCAGCACCACCTCCCGGACCGGCGCCACCAGCCCGGCCTCGCCGTCGGCGCCGAGGAAGTGCTCGACCACCGTGGCGAGCGCCCCCTCGCCGGCCACCACCAGGAGCCGCGGGAAGGCGGCCACGGTCCGCCCGGGGGCGGCGGAGAGGTGGAGGATCCGGATGGGCGGGGCGACGGCCGCGCCCGCCGGGAGGTGGAGGAGGACCCCGTCCTCGAAGAGGGCGGTGGAGATGGCGGCCAGGGCGTCCCCCTCCGGCCGGGCGAGCCGCGCCAGGTGGGGGCGGACCAGGTCCGGCACCTCCTCGATCGCCGCCGCGAGCGAGAGGAGCACGGCGCCCGGGGGGAGGCCCGCGGTGCGCGACAGGTCGGTCCGGAACCGGCCGTTCACGAAGACCAGGCGGGGGCCGGAGAGGTCGCCGGCGCGCGCCAGCAGCGCCTCGGCGGCCGCCCCCTCCTCGGGGTGGGGGCGCCCCAGCCGGAGCGCCGCGAGCGGCGCGAGGCTGGTGTGACGCCAGGCCTCGAGCCGGGGCGTCGGGAGGCCGAGCGCCCGGAACCGCCCGAGCGCCGCGAGGCGCGCCTCGAGGAGCCAGGGCGGCTCCGCGGCGCGCGGGGCGAAGGCCTCGAGGAGGCTCTCGGCCGCGGCGGTGATCGCCGGCGCCGCGCTCACGGGCGGACCTCGCCGGGGATCGTCGCGCCCCGCTCGCCCGCCCAGGCGTAGCCGGTCTGCTCGAGCTCCCGCGCCAGCTCGCGCCCGCCGGTCCGGACGATCCGCCCGCCGGCCATCACGTGGACGACGTCGGGCACGACGTGGTCGAGCAGCCGCTGGTAGTGGGTGACCAGCACGATCGCCCGCGCCGGCCCGCGGACCGCCTCGACGCCGCGCGACACGACCCGCAGGGCGTCGATGTCGAGCCCGGAGTCGATCTCGTCGAGGATGGCGAGGCGGGGCTCGAGGACGGCCATCTGGAAGACCTCGTTCCGCTTCTTCTCGCCGCCGCTGAACCCCTCGTTGAGCGAGCGGCTCCCGAAGGCCGGGTCGAGCTCGACGAGCTTCATCTTCTCCTTGGCGAGCGCGAGGAAGTCGATGGCGTCGAGCGGCTCCTCGCCGCGGCCGGCGCGCAGGGCGTTCAGCGCCGTCCGGAGGAAGTAGAGGTTGCCGACGCCCGGGATCTCCACCGGGTACTGGAAGCCGAGGAAGACGCCGCGGGCGGCCCGGGTCTCGGGGGGGAGGCCGAGGAGGTCCTGGCCGTCCAGCGTCACCGTCCCGGCCGTCACCTGGTAGGCGTCGCGGCCGGCCAGCACACCGGCGAGGGTGCTCTTGCCCGAGCCGTTCGGCCCCATGATGGCGTGGACCTCGCCGGCCCGGACCGTGAGGTCGAGCCCCTTCAGGATCTCCGTCTCCCCCACCCGGGCGCGCAGCCCCCGGATCTCCAGCAGCGCGTGGCCGCTCATCCGACGCTCCCTTCCAGGCTCAGGCCGAGGAGCTTCTGCGCCTCCACGGCGAACTCCATGGGCAGCTCCTTCAGCACCTGCCGGGCGAAGCCGTTCACGATCATCGACACCGCGTCCTCCTCGGAGATCCCGCGCTGGCGGCAGTAGAAGAGCTGGTCCTCGGAGATCTTCGAGGTGGTCGCCTCGTGCTCCACCGTGGCCGTCGGGTTGCGCACCTCGATGGTCGGGAAGGTGTGGGCGCCGCAGCGGTCCCCGATGAGGAGCGAATCGCACTGGGAGTGATTGCGGGCCCCGGCGGCGCCCTTGGCGATCTTCACCAGCCCCCGGTAGGCGTTCTGCCCGCGGCCGGCGCTGATCCCCTTGGAGACGATCGTCGAGCGCGTGTTCTTGCCGACGTGGATCATCTTGGTGCCGGTGTCGGCCTGCTGGAGGTGGTTGGTGAGGGCCACCGAGTGGAACTCGCCGACCGAGTCGTCGCCGAGGAGGATCACCGACGGGTACTTCCAGGTGATGGCGCTCCCGGTCTCGACCTGGGTCCAGCTGATCTTCGCGCCCCGGTGGGCGGTCCCGCGCTTGGTGACGAAGTTGTAGATGCCGCCGCGCCCCTCGGCGTCGCCCGGGTACCAGTTCTGGACGGTGGAGTACTTGATCTGGGCGCCGTCGCGGGCCACCAGCTCGACCACCGCGGCGTGGAGCTGGTTCTCGTCGCGCATGGGCGCGGTGCAGCCCTCGAGGTAGCTCACCTGCGCCCCCTCGTCGGCGACGATCAGGGTCCGCTCGAACTGCCCGGTGTCCTTGGCGTTGATCCGGAAGTAGGTCGAGAGCTCCATCGGGCACCGGACGCCCCGGGGCACGTAGACGAAGCTGCCGTCGGAGAAGACGGCGCTGTTCAGCGCGGCGAAGAAGTTGTCGGTCGCCGGGACGACCGAGCCGAGGTGCTCCTCGACCAGCGCCGGGTGCTCGCGCACCGCCTCGGAGAAGGAGCAGAAGACGATCCCCTTCTCCGCCAGCCGCTCCTTGTAGGTCGTGGCCACCGAGACCGAGTCGAAGACGGCGTCCACCGCCACCCCGGCGAGCCGGAGCTGCTCCTCCAGCGGGATCCCGAGCTTCTCGAAGGCCCGCTTCACCTCCGGGTCGACCTCCTCCAGCGAGCCGAGCGGCTTCTTGCTGCGCGGGGCCGAGTAGTAGACGATCGACTGGTAGTCGATGGGGGCGATGCGGAGGTGGGCCCAGGTCGGCGCCTCGAGCCCGAGCCAGTGGTGGTAGGCCCTGAGCCGCCAGGCCAGCATGAACTCCGGCTCCCCCTTCTTGCGGGAGATGAGCCGGATGATCTCCTCGGAGAGCCCCGGGGGGACGGCGTCCGCCTCGACGTCGGTGACGAAGCCGTAGCGGTAGCGCTGCTCGGTCAGCTCCTTGAGCTGCTGGGCGGTGGTCATGGCGCGGTCACCGAGGGGAGGATGGGGAGGGGCCGGCCGGCGGCGGCGCGCATCGGCCCGATCGCCGAGAGCGGCAGGCTGCGGAGCGCCCCCTCGACGGCCCGGGAGACCGGGTCCCAGCTGGCGCGGGCCGGGCAGGTCGCCTCGAGGCCGCAGTGGGGCGAGGCCGGGTCCCCGCACTCGGTCAGGGAGATCGGCCCCTCGAGCGCCTCCACCACCTCGGCGACCGAGATCGTCGCCGCCGGCCGGGCCAGCGCGTAGCCGCCGCGGCGGCCGCGGTGGGAGGTGACGAGCCCCGCCCGCGAGAGCTCCTTGCAGAGCTTGGAGACGGTCGGGAGCGGCACGTGCGAGCGGCTCGCCAGCTCCTGCGCGGTCAGGGTCTCCTCCCTGCTCGCCAGGTGCGAGAGGAGCACGATCGCGTAGTCGGTCAGCTTGCTCATCCTGATCATTCGCCCGCCTCGGCTCGAACGTCGCCCCTGCGCGTGGGAGCCAACGTGGACCGAAAAGGTCCAGATACCGATCTCTTTTTAATGGGGAGGCGGGCGGGATCTCGAAAAAAACAGCTGGCCGCGGGCCACCCCGAACGGGGGGCTACCCTGGGGATCCCCGCTGGAGCGGCCCGTCGAGCGTCTCTCCGCCGAGGTCGAGGTACAGGTGATCGGCGACGATGGTGACGGACAGCCGCTGCCGCCGCCCATCGTGGGAGCCGAGCGCCCGGAGGAAGGGTTCGGAGACGGCGGCCAGCTCGGCGCGCGCGATCCGCTCCGGCCGCCCGGCCCGCGCCTCGGCGAGGAAGGCCTCGAGCCGCCGCGGCGAATCGAAGAGGGCCGCCACCCGCGCGCCGCCGCCCCGGGCGACGTCGCGCTCGATCCGGCCGAGCTCGGGCCGGCCGACCCGGACGATCAGCGCCGGGGTGCTGCCGTCCGGACCGAGCGCCACGAGGTCCGGGGCGTCGGGGTCGGAGATGCCCGGGCCGAAGGCGAGCGACTCCTCCCAGAGCCAGCAGTGCGCGAGGAGCCGCAGCCAGAGCCGCTCCATCGTCTCCGAGGGGTGGCGGGCGACCTTGAGCGCGAGCGTCCGCTCCAGCCCGCGATCGACGTGCGCCAGCGCGACGTCGAAGTGGTGGAGGGTCGAGGGGAGGGCCATGTCGTGGTCTATCGCCCATCGGCGCACCGCGCGCCACCCCGCCGACGCGCCGAGGCGTCGACCGCGCCGCCGGCGCGTGGCCCGGCGCTCGCAGGGAGGGTCCCCATGGTGGCGCCCGACCCGGCCGCCTTGGAGGTCCGATGCGACCCGCGTCCTTCCCACGTCTCCTCGCCTTCGGCGTCGCCGCGGCGCTCGCCGCCCCCGCGCCCGCGCTCGCCGGCTCCGGCGACCCGCCGCTCCTCGGGGTGCGGGTGGAGGCGGGCGTCCCGGGCGGCGCGACCGCGTCGGTGGTGCTCCAGCCGGTGCCGTCGCTCCGGCTCCTCGCCGGCCCGGCCTGGGACTACGTCGGCTGGGGGCTGCAGGGCGGCGTCGCCTGGCTCCCGCTCGACTGGCCGGTCGCGCCGGTGATCGAGGCCGACTACGGCCGCTTCTTCGCGGCGAGCCGCGCCTCGCTCGCCTCGCGGCTGGGGAGCGGGGCGCCGCCGCAGATCACCGCGATCGCCGAGCACCTCGGCTTCGACTACGCCGCCGCGACGGCGGGGCTGGAGATCGGATCGCCGAGCGGCGTGGCCCTCTCCCTCCGCGCCGGGCTCGCCTACCTGTGGGGCACGGTCCACGGGAGCACCTCGGTGGTGAGCGGCGCCGGGACGGCCGGCCAGACGACGGTGACCGCCACCGACCCCCGGCTGTCCGCCGTGGTCCCGACGGTCGCCCTCGGCCTCGTCGTCCACTTCTAGGGAGCCACCATGCGACCGAACCCGATCGCCCCCCTCCCGCGCGGCCTCGCCCTCGCCGCCGCGCTCCCGCTCCTCGCGACCGGCTGCGGGCAGGTGCTCTTCGCCCAGGTGGACGCGCCCGCGGTGACCGTCACCCGCGACGGCGTGGCCATCCCGGCCCTCCCGGCCGGCCTGCCGCTCGCCCTGGCCATCCCGCTCGACCTGTCGCCGGCGCTGCCCGGGACCGCCGCGGACGTCACCACCGACGTCCGCCTGACCGGCCTCTCCACGGCCATCCAGCCGGGGTCGGCGCTCGCCGATCTCGGGGCCGTCCAGGGCGTGACGGTGACCGCCGAGCCGCCGCCCGGGGGGGCGGTGGCGGCGACCCGGGTCTGCGCCTACACCCGGCCCTCCCCCGCCCCGTCGCCCGCCCCGACCTCCCTGGCGCTCGCCTGCGACGGCTCGATCGACCTCTCCGCCTACCTCGCCTCCGGCGCGCTCACCCTGGCCTTCAGCGCGACCGTCGATCCCGGCGTCTCGCTGCCGTCGTGGACCGCGGCGGTGACCGGGGACTTCTCGGTGACGATCCGCGCCGACTACGGGAAGCTGCTGCGCTGACGCGCCCGGCGGGGGCGACGGCCCCGCCGCACCGATCGCAGGCCCCGCCGCACGGGGCGACCCGCTCCCCGAAGTGGCCGACCAGCCGCTCGTGCCGGCACCCCTCGTCGTCGGCGAAGCGGAACATCGCCCGCGCCTGCCGGCGCTGCCAGGCGGCGAAGTCCGCGTCGTCGCCGCCCATCCGGTCGAGCGCCAGGACGTCGGCCCAGGAGTAGAAGAGGACGCAGTCGGAGGGGGCGCCGTCGCGCCCGGCGCGGCCGATCTCCTGGTAGTAGGCCTCGAGCGACCGCGGCATGTCGCGGTGGAGGACGTAGCGGATGTCCGGCTTGTCGATCCCCATCCCGAACGCGATGGTGGCCACCACCACCTCGATCGCCCCCGCCTGGAAGGCGTCCTGGACCCGCTCGCGCTCCGCCGGGTCGAGCCCGGCGTGGTAGGCGGCGGCGCGGATCCCGCGGCCGGCCAGGAACTCCGCCGTCGCCTCGACCGCCTTGCGCGACAGGGCGTAGACGATCCCGCTCTGGCCGCGCCGGGCGCGCGCCAGCCGGAGGATCTCGTCGCGCACCCCCGGGCCGTCCGCCCCCTTCTTCACCGCCGAGAGCCGGAGGTTGGTCCGGAGGAAGGAGCCGGTCACCACCACCGGGTCGGTCATCCCGAGCTGCCCGGCGATGTCGCGGGTCACCTCGCCGGTGGCGGTCGCGGTGAGGGCCAGGACCGGCGCGCCGAAGCGCCCCTTCAGGCCGGCCAGGTTCCGGTAGGCCGGGCGGAAGTCGTGCCCCCAGTGGCTGATGCAGTGGGCCTCGTCGACGGCGATGAGCGACAGCCGCGCGCCGGCGAGCGCCCCGCCGACCGAGGCCTCCAGCCCCTCCGGCGCGGCGTAGAGCAGCTCGACCTCCCCCCGACGGACCGCCGCCACCCGCGCCCGCCGCTCCTCCGGCGAGAGGCTCGAGTTGAGGAAGGTGGCGCGCAGGCCGGCCCGGGCCATGGCGTCGACCTGGTCCTTCATGAGGGCGATGAGGGGCGAGAGGACGAGGGTCGTCCCGCCGAGGAGCCGGGAGGGGAGCTGGTAGGTGAGCGACTTGCCGGCGCCGGTCGGCATCACCCCGATGCAGTCGCGCCCCGCCAGGACCGCCTCGATCAGCTCGCGCTGGCCGGGGCGGAAGTCGGCGTGGCCGAAGAGCTCGCCGAGCAGGCGGCGCGCGTCCTCGATCCCCGCGCCCCGCCGCGCCGCGCCGCCCCCGCCGCCGGGGG
>JAJXSQ010000040.1 GCA_021784495.1 Myxococcales bacterium
GCCGGGCCTCGACGGACGGCCGGTCCTCCCGGGCGGGCGCGCGCTCCGCCGCCGCTGCGAGGCCGGCTCCTCGGGGGTCGTAGCGGACCGGGGGTGGGAGGGGCGCGCGGCGTCGCGCCCCTCGGGTCGGCCTCCTCGCGCGGGGGCGGCGTGCGGCGCGCCGGCCTGGGCCGGCGGGCCGTGGCCGTGGCGGCGAGCCGCCCGGGGGAGCTCCTGCGAGATCGCGGTCCGTCCGGCCTCGCCGCCCTCGAGCCCGACCGCCCGGCGCATCGTCGCCAGCTCCTCGTCGGTCAGATCGCGGAAGTGGCCGGGCCGGAGCCGCTCGACCGTGACGCCGCCGAACTCGGGGCGGAAGAGCCGCAGCACCGGAAGCCCGACCGACTCGCACAGCCGCTTCACCAGGTGGAAGCGCCCCTCCCCGACCACCACCTTGATCCAGGTGTTGCGCTCGGTCCGCTCGTGGAGCTCGGCGACGAGCGCCTGCGCCGGGCCGTCCTCGAGCCGGACGCCCTCCACCATGCGGCGGAGGGCCGCCGGGTCGGGGATCCCCTTGGTCTTCACCAGGTAGACCCGGCGGTGGCCGTAGCGAGGGTGCGCGAGCCGGTTGGCCAGCTCGCCGTCGTCGGTGAAGAGCAGGGCCCCCTCGGCGTCGTAGTCGAGGCGGCCGACCGGGAAGACCCGCTCGGCGACGCCGGTGAGGTAGCCGCGCGCCGTCGGGCGCCCCTGCGGATCGGAGAGGGTCGTGACGCAGCCGGGCGGCTTGTAGAGGAGGAGGGTGCGCCGGGCCCGCCGCCGCTCGACGGGCTTGCCGTCCAGCACCACGAGATCCCGCCCCGGATCGACCCGGGTCCCGAGCGCGGTGACCACCGTCCCGTTGACCCGCACCCGGCCCGACTGGATGAACTCCTCGGCCTTGCGCCGGGAGGCGAGCCCGGCCTCGGCGAGGAACTTCTGGAGGCGCGTGCCGCGGGGCTGGCTCATGGGGTCCCTCCCTGGTCGTCGGGGGGCGGCGGCGGCGCGAGGGCCGCCTCGGCGGAGCGGCCGGCGTCGTCGGCGGCCGCGAGGGCCCGCTCCAGCGCCTCGAGCGCGGCGTCGGCCTCGGCGCGGCCGGCCTCGAGGCCCGCCTGCAGGGCGCCGTCCCCGAGCTCCGCGACCAGCCCCTCGATGGGCGGCTCGGGCGCCTTCTCGACGATCTCGCGGTGCTCCTCGGAGAGCTCGTGGAACTCCCGGAGCGTCGGGAGGGAGGCGAGGTCCTTCAGCGCGAAGAACTCGAGGAACTCCCGCGTGGTCCCGTAGAGGATCGGCCGGCCCGGCTCCTCCTTCTTCCCCAGGATCTTGATCAGCTTGCGCTCCAGGAGCGCCTTGACGACCGCGCCGCAGTCGACGCCGCGGATCTCCTCGATCTCCGGGCGGGTCACCGGCTGCCGGTAGGCGGCGATGGCCAGCGTCTCGAGCGCCGCGCGGGTGAGGCGCTGGGGCTTCACCCGGAGGAAGCGCCGGGCGAAGGCGGCGTTGTCGGGCGAGGTCCGGAGCTGCCAGCCGCCGGCCACCTCGTGGAGGACGAGGCCGCAGATCCCCTCCCGGTAGTGGCCGGAGAGCTGGTCGAGCGCCTTGGCGAGCCGCTCGGCCTCGACGCCGGTGGCGCGGCGCAGCTCCTCGACGGTGAGCGGGCGCTCGGCCAGGAAGAGGAGCGTCTCCACCACCGTCCGGACCCGCTCCGGGGAGAGCCGGCGGGCGGCCGCCGCCAGCTTCTCGAAGGGCTCCTCGCGCTCGTCGGCGACGTCGATCTCGGCCGGCTCGACCTCGTCGAGGGCCGGGTCGCCCTTCGCCTCCTCCGCCCGCTGGAGGTCGGCCAGCTCCTCCGGCGAGACGGCGGGCGGGGGGCCGGCCTCGCCGCCGGGGGATGCCGGCGCCGCCGGGTTCGTCTCGCTCATCGGTAGTCCTCCTGCAGCGCGGGGGCGGCCCCGTCGCCGAGGGTCGCGCGGGCCTCGACCAGGATCTCGGCCGCGGGGCCGGCCTCGTCGGAGGCCGGCTGGTGGATGCGGATCAGCTTCAGCCGGGCCATCTCCAGGATGGCGAGGAAGGTGGCGATGATCGCCGCGCGGCCGTGCGGCGCGTCGCCCGGCCCCCCGAGCAGCTCGAGGAAGGTGCAGCGCCCCTGGATCCGGAGCTGCTCGATCACCCGGGCGATGGCGTCGGTGATGCTCAGCCGATCGGTGAAGACCTGGTGGCCGATCTCCGGCCGGGCGCGGGCGAGCGCGCGGTCGAGCGCCTCGATCAGCTTGAAGACGGAGACGTCGGCGAGCCCCTCGGGCCCCTCGAGCCCCTCCGGTCGCTCGGCGCGGGCCCGGCGGGTGAAGACGGTCCGGTCCAGGATGTCCCGGCCGCCGAGCTCCAGCCCCGCGGCGCGGTACTTCTGGTAGACGAGGAGCCGGCGGACCAGCTCGGCGCGCGGGTCGCTCCCCGCCTCGTCCGCCGGCGGCGCGTCCTCGGCCACCTCGGTGCGGGGGAGGAGCAGCCGGCTCTTCATGAGCACCAGCTGCGCCGCCATCTGGAGGAACTCGCCGGCGACGTCGATGTCGAGCGCCTCGAGGAGGCGGAGCGTCGCCAGGTACCCCTCGGTGATCCGGGCGATGGGGACGTCGAAGAGGTCGACCTGGTGCTCCTTCACGAGGTGGAGGAGGAGGTCGAGTGGCCCCTCGAAGGGCGGCTCTCCGGGGCGGAGCGGCGGGAGGGAGACGCGGAACGGCCCCCCGCCGGACGCCGGCGGGGCCGCCGCGGCCTCCGCCCCGCCCGTGTCGCTCCGCGCCCCCGGCATGTCCGGCCGATCCCGCGGCGCCGGCTACAGCTTCATCGCCGCGCGGACCTGGTCCATGGTGGCGGCCGCCACCGCGCGCGCCCGGCCGTTCCCGAGCTGGATCAGCTCGTCCAGGTCGCCGGGGCGCGCCAGGAGCGCCTCGCGCCGCTCGCGCATCCGCTCCTGGTCGGGCTCGAGCCGCTCGAGGAGCTTGCGCTTGCAGTCGACGCAGCCGATGCCGGCGGTGCGGCAGTTCCCGTCCACCCAGGCCACCGTCGCCGGGTCGCTGTAGATCCGGTGCAGGTAGAAGATGCCGCAGACCTCCGGGTTCCCCGGATCCTGGCGCCGCTTGCGCGCCGGGTCGGTCACCGCCGCCATGATCTTCTTGCGGGTCGACTCGGCCGGCTCGCCCAGCTCGATCGAGTTGCCGTAGCTCTTCGACATCTTCCGGCCGTCGGTGCCGACCACCTTGGCCGCCTCGGTGAGGAGGGGCTGCGGCTCCGGGAAGACGGCGCCGTAGTGGCCGTTGAACTTGCGGACGATCTCCCGGGAGAGCTCGAGGTGGGCGACCTGGTCGGCCCCGACCGGCACCCGGGTCGCCTTGTAGAGGACGATGTCGGCGGTCATGAGCACCGGGTAGCCGAGGAAGCCGTAGAGCGCGAGGTCGCGGTCGGTGAGGTTCTCGCGGATCTCCTTGTAGGAGGGGGAGCGCTCCAGCCAGCCGAGCGGGGTGATCATCCCCAGGAGGAGGGCGAGCTCGGCGTGCTCCTTCACCTGGCTCTGGACGAAGAGCGTGGCGCGCGCGGGGTCGATCCCGGCGGCGATGAAGTCGACGAACATCTCCCGCTCGGCCGGCCGGATGGCGTCGGTCTGGTGGTAGCTGGTCGTGAGCGCGTGCCAGTCGGCGCTGAAGAAGAAGCAGTCGTGCCCCTCCTGGAGCCGCACCCAGTTCGAGAGCGCGCCGTGGAGGTGGCCGAGGTGGAGCCGCCCGGTGGGGCGCATGCCGGAGACGACGACGGGGCGGGCGGTGGGCATGGTGGGAGATCAGGCGCCGGCGACGAACGAGAGGAAGCGCTCGAGGAGCTCGCTGGCGAGCCCCATCGGGCCCGACAGGAAGAGGGGCGCGAGGTAGAAGAGGCCGATGAGCAGGAAGGGGGAGAACTGCTGCACGGCGTGCCAGGCGTCGCGGTAGCGGTAGGGGAGGAGCCAGTCGACGAACCGGCTCCCGTCGAGCGGCGGGATCGGGACCAGGTTGAAGATGGCGAGCACCAGGTTCAGGGTCATCATCGAGCCGAGCAGCGCCCGGATCGCCGGCTGGTCGACGAGGACGCCGAAGCGGTAGCCGAGGCCGAAGAGGGCGGCGCTCAGGAAGGCGAGCAGGACGTTCGAGGCCGGCCCGGCGAGCGCGGTGAGGGCCATCCCCGCCCCCATGCTCACGTCGCGCCGGAAGCGGGTGGGATCGACGGGGACGGGGCGCGCCCAGCCGAAGAAGGGCATCCCCGGGAAGATCACCGAGAGCGCGGGGAGGAGGAGCGTCCCCACCGGGTCGATGTGGGGGATGGGGTTGAGCGTGAGTCGGCCGAGCCGCTCGGCGGTGTCGTCGCCGAGGCGCGCGGCGGTCCACGCGTGCGCGTACTCGTGCACGGTGAGCGACAGCAGCATGGGGATGAGCGCCGCGAGCGCGCGGAGCAGGAGATCTGGGGACAACGGCAACCCCTCTCGGAGAGAACGGTTCTCTAGCAGCGCCGGCGGATCGGGTCAACGCGGCGGGGGCCTGGTCCGGGGGGCGGCGGCGTGGGCGCGCGGGTGGTGGCGGTCGTAGATCCGCCGCGCCCGGGTCGCGTCGACGTGGGTGTAGATCTGGGTCGTGGAGACGTCGGCGTGGCCGAGGAGCTCCTGGACCACCCGCAGGTCGGCCCCCCCGCCGAGCAGGTGGGTCGCGAAGGAGTGGCGGAGGGTGTGGGGCGAGGCCCGGCGCCCGAGCCCGGCTCGCCGGGCCCAGCGCCCGAGGAGCTTCCCGAAGCCCTGGCGCGTCATCCGCCCGCCGCGCGGGGTGACGAAGAGCTCCGGCGATCGGCGGCCCCGGAGGAGCTGCTCCCGGCCGGCGTCGAGGTAGGCGCGGACCGCGTCGGCGGCCGGCGCCCCGACCGGCACCAGCCGCTCCTTGCTCCCCTTCCCTCTCGCCAGGAGCACGCGGGTCTCGAGGTCGAGGTCGTTGAGCCGGAGCGAGACGAGCTCCGAGACCCGGAGGCCGGTCGCGTAGAGGAGCTCGAGCATCGCCCGGTCGCGGCGCCCGGCGGGCGTGCGGGGATCCGGCGCGGCGACGAGGCGGAGGCACTCCTCCGCGGAGAGGACGGCCGGCAGCGGGCGGCCGGTGCGCGGGGAGTCGATCTCGTCGGTCGGGTCGAGCGGGGCCAGCCGCTCGGCGGCGAGCAGCCGGTGGAGCGCGCGGATCGCCGACAGGGCGCGGGCCTGGGAGCGCGCCGAGAGCCCGTCGGCGGCGAGCCGCTCGAGGTGGGCGAGGACGTCGGCGGGGCCGACCGCCGCCCAGCCTCCGACGCCGCGCGCCTCGAGGGAGGCGCGGTAGCGCCGGAGGTCGTGGGCGTAGGCCTCGACGCTGTTGCGGGCGAGGCCGCGCTCGACGGCGGCGTGGGCGAGGAAGCGCTCGATCGCCGGCTCGAGGGGCGCCATTCGGTCGAGAGGATAGCGGCGGTGGAGCCGGCGTCCAGTCCAGGACGAGCCCTCCCGGCCACGGCACGCCCCATCTGGGACGCGACCTTCGGGAATCGATCCGGATGGCGTGATGCGTCACGGGTGTGACTGTCTACTTGCGTCACACCCCTACGCACTATGAACAACACTACGACAACGGCGGTACGTATACATGTGGGTGTGTCGGATGACCCACCTTACCAAAAAAATCTGGAACCGTTACGCCGTCAAAAAGACGGTGGCGTTTGTGAGCAAAAGTTGCGTCCTGACGCGCGTCAAGGTCGAGGGTGGATCGCGGGCGCACCATCGCGCGAGTCGGACAACCCGATGCCGTCGACTGGATCCCGGATCCCGGGTCTCCGGCAGGCGCGGCGAGCGGAGGGCGGAACGACGGTCGTGAAGGCGAGGCCGTATCCACTGCCACGGGCGTGACCACCGGTCGCGCCTAGACGGAGAGTTCATGAAGAGTCAGACGAAGTTCCTGCTGTTCGCCGCGCTGTTCGCCGCGGCGTGCACCGGCTCGACCGGTCCGAAGGGTTCGACCGGCGCGACCGGCCTGACCGGCCCGACCGGTCCGATCGGCGCGACCGGCCCGACCGGCCCGTCCGTCATGGTCGCCGAGACCTGCGTCACCTGCCACCAGGCGGGCACGCCGCAGGACATCCAGGTCCTCCACCAGCAGGCGAGCCAGAGCACGCAGCCGAACGACGGCTCGCTCGCCCCGCTGTACACGGGCAGCATCACCAGCGTCACCATCCCGGCCGCAGCGACGACCGGCGGCGCCCCGACCGTCACCTTCACGGTCGCCGATCAGACCGGCGCGCCGGTCTCCGGCCTCACCGCCTTCAGCTTCGCGATCGCGCGGCAGGTCACCGCCCCGAGCCCGGCGACGGCGAGCGCCAACCTGATCGTCTGGCACAGCTACATCGAGGCGACCCGGACCGGGAACGACGGGACCACCCCGGTGACGGTCGCCAACGCCGAGCGGACCAGCTCGAGCCACGCGGTGACCGAGACCTCCCCCGGCACCTACGCCTACACCTTCCAGACCGACCTCTCGACCCTCACCGGGGCGCAGGCCTACAACGCCCTCGCCACCACCCGCTTCGCGGTCCAGTCGAACGCGAGCCCCTCCCCGACCTCCGGCGTGTTCAACGCCGTGACCGATCTCGTCCCCGCTGGAGGCGTCCCGGCGGCTGACCCGGCCGGCGCGGTCGTGACCGCCGCCTGCGACAAGTGCCACGTCCAGCTCGGTCACCACGGCGGCCGCCGGATCGAGGTGAAGTACTGCGTGATGTGCCACAACCAGTTCACCGCCGACCCGGCCAACAACCCGAACTCGCTCAACTCGAACGAGCCGAACGATCCGGCGCCGAACCTCGACCTCGGGACGCTCATCCACGGCATCCACGGCGGCGGCGACCTGCCGAGCGTCGCCAACAACGTCCAGTTCGTCCCCAACGGCACCAACTACACGACGGTCGCCTTCCCGCAGGACCTCGGCAACTGCACCTACTGCCACGACTCGTCGCTCGGTGCCTCGACCGCCTGGAAGACCAACCCGACGCAGGCCCGCTGCGCCGGATGCCACGACACGACCAGCTTCGCCTCGACCGTCCCGGCAGGCCAGGTGGCCCACACCGGCGGCGCGATGGCCGACACGGCGTGCGCCGGCTGCCACGGGGCCGGCTCCGGCGCCGGCGCCGACATGGTCCACTACGTCGGCGTCCCGCAGCCCCAGTACGCCTTCAGCGTGGTCTCGGTCACCAACTCGGTGCCGGGCCAGTTCCCGGTGGTGACCGTCGCCGTCACCAACGTCGCCAGCGGCCAGAACGTGGATCCGACCCAGGATCCGGCCTGGAACGCCGGCAACTCCCGGCTGGCGATCGACCTCGCCTGGAGCACGGTCGATTACTCGAACCCCGGCAGCGGCCAGAGCCCCGGCCAGCCGGTCTCGATCTCGGTGGTGAGCGGCAACAAGCTCTTCGCCGGCTCGGTCGTCAACTCCGACCGGAGCATCACCGTCACCTCCGCGGTCGCCATCCCCTCCACCGCGACCGGCTCCGGCGCGGTCGGCGTCGAGGGCCACCCGAACAACGTGAAGCCGTCGATGCCGAGCCCGATCCCCTCCTCCGGATACAGCGCCGCCCCGAACCCGGTCGGCGCCCCGGCCGCCGCGGTCAGCTACTACCCGATCACCGACGCCACGGCCCAGCCGCGGCGCCACGTGGTCGACGTGCCGACCCGCTGTGACAACTGCCACGGGCAGCTCTCGCTCCACGGCGGGAACCGGACCGACAACGCGCAGCTCTGCGTCATGTGCCACAACACCGAGGCGACCGACATCAACCAGCGGCCGGCGGCCGGCGCCAGCGCCGCGATCGACGGCCTGGCCGAGCACACCATCGACTTCCCGGTGCTCGTCCACGGGATCCACGACTCCGGGAACACCCCCGGCTTCGTGATCTACGGCTACGGCGGGAACCCGACCGACTTCCGGATCGGCGGCTCCGCGGTCAACCCGGTGCCCTTCTTCCCGGCCCCGGTCACCCAGTGCTCGGTCTGCCACGTCGACTCCAGCAACGCCCCGGCGTTCCCGGCGCTCGACCCGACGATCGACGGCAGCGGCCTCCCGATCGTGAACGGCGTCACCACCTCGACCTCGGGGGCGCCGACCAGCCCGGCCGGCTTCCTGCGGACGACCCACACCACCGCGGTCTGCAGCGCCTGCCACGTCCAGCAGTACATGACCGACCACATGCAGCTCGACGGCGGGGGCCACTTCGGCCTCACCCAGGCGCAGATCAACGCGCTCCAGTAGCCGTCACCGGATCGATCGCTGAACGGGGGCTCGCCGGTTCCGACCGGCGGGCCCCTTCTGCGTCCGGGCTCCGGGCGGCGCGGCGCCGGCGTCCCCGGCCGGGGATCGCGCCGCCGCCGGCGCGCTAGGTCAGGAGGTCCGAGACGTCGCCCTTCCCGGCGCGCCGGACGACCGGCTCCGGGCCGGAGAGGTCGATCACCGAGGAGGGCTCGCTCGGGCGGTAGCCGCCGTCGAGGATCAGGTCGAGCCCGTGGCCGAGCCGCTCCTTGATGTCGCGGGCGTCGATCAGCACCTCGCCGTCGGGCGTCGCCGCCGAGGTCGAGATGATGGGGTGCCCGAGCCGGCGGACCAGGTCGAGCGCGATCGGGCTGTCCGGGATCCGGATCCCGACCGTCTTCTGCCGGCGGAGGACCAGCTCCGGCACGAGGCGCGTCGCCGGCAGGACGAAGGTGAACGGCCCCGGCACCTTGCGCCGGAGGACCCGGTAGGCGGCGTTGTCCACGATCGCGTAGCGGGCGATCTCCGCCAGGTCCTGGCAGATGAAGGAGAGCTCGTGATCGCGGGGGAGCTGCTTCAGCAGGTAGATCCGCTCGATCGCCCTCTTGTCGAAGAGGTCGCAGCCGAGGCCGTAGTAGGTGTCGGTCGGGAAGGCCACCAGGCCGCCGCCGGAGAGGGCGGTGACCGCGCGCTCGACGACGCGGGGCTGCGGGTGGGCCGGATCGAACTCCACGATGTGAGCGAGCGACATCCGCCCCTCCTACCAGATCACCGCTCGCCGCGGGAGAGCGCGGCGCCGATCGCCTCCGCCACCCGCGCCGCCTCCGCGCCGCCGAGGCGGCCGCCGTCCCGGCCGCGGAGGTAGAACGCGTCGGCCGCCCGGTTCCCCTCGGTCGTGATCCGGGCGAGATCGACGGTGAGGCCGAGGTCGAAGAAGGTCCGGGCGAGCCGGTGGAGGAGCCCGACCCGGTCGGCGGTGAAGACGTCCACCACGCTGTGGGTCCGGGCGCTGTCCTGGTCGATCACCACCTTGGTCCGGACCGTCGGCAGCGGCCGGGCCGGGAGGCCGGAGGCGCGCAGCCGACGGGCCAGGAGGGCGTCGAGCGGCTCCAGCCCCTCCAGCACCCGGCGGAGATCGGCCCGCGCGCCCCTCCAGCGCGCCGGCTCGACCGGGCCGTCGTCCGGGCCGCGGACCTCGAAGACGTCGAGGGCCCGGCCCGAGAGCCAGCCGAGCGCCGGGTCGGCGGGGGTGGAGAAGACCTCCGCGTGCTGGATGTCGATCCGGTGGGCGGCGAGCACCCCGGCGATGGTCGCCAGGAGCCCCGGCCGGTCGGTCGCCGCGACGTCCACCTCCGAGACGCCGAGGAGCGGGTGGTGGTGGATGATCGCCCCCACCGCCCGGCCGCGGCTCAGCCGGAGGAGCCGGTGGTGGCGCCGCGCCTGGGCCGGCGAGGCGGTGAGGAAGTAGCGGGCCGGCATCGCCCGGGCGAACCGGTCGAGCTCCTGCTCGGTCACCGCCCCGCCCGGGCCCTGGAGCGCCGCCAGCGTCTGGGCGCGGCCGGTGGCCTCCGCCGTCCCCGGCGCCGGGCGGCGCTCCCCGCGCGACAGGACGGCGCGCGTCTTCTGGTGGAGCTCGCGCAGGAGGCGGGCCTTCCACTCGGTCCAGGTCCGGGGGCCGACGGTGGCGATGTCGGCGTGGGTGAGCAGGGTCAGCTCCTCCAGCCGGTCGATGGTGCCGACCTCGTCGGCGAAGGCGTGGATCAGGTCCGGATCGGAGAGGTCCCGCCGCTGCGAGACGGCGGCCATCCGCAGGTGCTTGGCCACCAGCCACTCGATGTCGGCGGCGTCGGCCGGGTCGAGCCCCATCCGGACGCAGGCCTCGGCGGCGATGGCCGCGCCGCGCACCGAGTGGTCCTGCCCCGCCCCCTTGCCGATGTCGTGGAAGAGGGCCCCGAGGAGGAGCGGGAGCGGGCGCGCCATCCCTCGCATGAGGGCGCCGAGCGCCTCCTCCTCGACGTCGCCGCAGCGGAGCGCGAAGAGGCGACGGACCGCGAAGAGGGTGTGCACGTCCACGGTGTACACGTGGTAGACGTCGATCTGCCGCCGCGCGGTGATCCGGGCGAACTCCGGCAGGACGCGCTGGAGCACCCCGAGCTCGTGCATCTGCAGGAGGAACCGGCCGCGGGTCCCCGGGCGGGTGAAGCAGGCGAGCAGCTCCTGGTTCATCTCCGGATCGCTCGCCGCGTCCGGAGGGAGCGCCTCGGCCGCCAGGGTCGCCTGATCGCGCGCGTAGGGGTAGAGCTCGAGCCCCTCCCGGTCAGCGGTGGCGAAGAGGCGCACCAGCGCCGCCGGCGTCCGGCGCAGGACGTCGGAGCCGGTGATCGAGAGCCGCCCGCGGAAGACCTTGAACTCTCCCCCCTCGATGATCCGGTCGGCGGCGCGCAGCGGCTGCCCCTGGAGGACGGGGATCGGCCTCTCGGCGCCGGTCATCGCCGCCGGCGGCGGCACCATCCGCCAGCCGGTGACCTTCCCCGGCTCGAGGCAGCGGTCGACGATCGCGTCGCAGGCGACGAGGACGGTCCGGGCGGCCAGGTAGTAGTGGCGCATGAACTGCTCGACCGCGCTCCCCTGCGCGTCCTCGCGGTAGCCGAGCGCCTCGGCGACCGCCGGCTGGAGATCGAAGGTGAGCTGGTCCTGCTTGCGCCCGGCGATGTAGTGGAGGGCGTTGCGAGCCCGCCAGATGAAGTCCCGCGCCCGCCGCATCTCGCGGATCTCGCGCTCCGGCAGGAGGGCCCGCGAGAGCAGGTCGGTGAGGCCGGCGACCTTGAAGCGGACCCGCGCGACCCAGAGCGCCGAGGAGAGATCGCGGAGCCCCCCCTCCGACTGCTTCAGGTTCGGCTCGAGGAGGTACACGGTGTCGCCGAACTTCTCGCGCCGCTCCTTCATCTCCGCGAGCTTGTCGCCGAGGAACCGGTCGACCTTCGCCTGGGAGAGGCCGTGGAGCTCCTCCCGCTCGAGCTCGCGGAAGAGCCCGCGGTCGCCGGCGAGCCAGCGCAGATCCAGGAGGGCGGTGCGGGCGGTGTGATCCTCCTGGGCGAGCTTGTCGCAGGCCTCGAGATCGCGGATCCCGTACCCGACCTCGAGCCGCAGGTCCCAGAGCGCGTAGAGGAGCCGCTCGCTGGCGAGCTTCGCGTACCGGTCCGGGCCGCCGGCGCCGTGGAGGACCAGCAGGTCGACGTCGCTGAAGGGCGCCAGCTCGCGCCGACCGTACCCGCCGAGCGCCACGATCGACACCGGCGAGGGGCGGTGCTCCCGCTCCGCGTCGGCGGCGGCGCGGACCCAGAGCGCCTCGACGATCCGGTCCATGGCGGCGCTCTGGAGCCGGACGACGGTCTGGCCGCTGGCGCCGGCGCGGTGGATCCGCTCGACCACCGCCCGCTGCGCGAGGAGGTCGTCCCGCGCCACTCCGGTGAGCGGCGGCAGCTCCCGGCGGAGGGACTCGAAGTCGTAGGGCGGCGGGGCGGGGAGCGCGGCGGGGGAGTCGGGGGCCATGAGCGGGGCAGTATATCGTCCCGCCCGAGGCCTGCGCCCGACCGCCCCGGCGCGCGGGATCACCG
>JAJXSQ010000416.1 GCA_021784495.1 Myxococcales bacterium
CGGCTCGAGTAGCGGCGGGCGGCGGCGCGCCGGAGGGAGCGAGCGCGGCGCGAGGAGCTCGCCGCGGCGGAGCAGTGGGACGCGCGCCGGGGGCGCGGGGGGCCGACGTGACCGGTGGTCACGGGTGCGCGGCGGCGATCGGGACGGTGACCGCCCCCTCACGGCACTCGACGGCGATGGTCCGCGGCCGGAGATCCTGGGGGGCGGCGTCGCTGCCGCTCCGGAAGGACGTCACCGGCAGGACCAGGCGGTCGCCGCTCCGGATGGTGTGGCGCGCGGCGCGCCAGGTCCCGTCGAGGACCAGCGAGACCTCGGTCCAGTGGCGGTGCGACTCGTTCTGGACGAGCACCTGCGTCCCCATGATCGTGCCGGGGAGGATCCCGACCACCGCGCCGAGGGAGTTCGTCGGGCCGGTGGGGGGACAGGCGACCCAGAGGCTCGCGGCGGCCAGGATCGCCCAGGCGCCGACGATCGCCGCCCGCAGGCGGGTGTAACGGTCGGTGCGCCGGAGGTCGTCGGTCACCCCCGCGGCGAGCTCGAGGGCGGCGTCGCGGAGCCTGCCGGCGGTCGCGCGGGGATCCGGTCGATCGAGGTGCGCCATCGCCGGCGGAGGGTACCGTCGGCAGGGCGAGGTCACAAGGGGCGCCGGGCCAGGGGCCCCGGGCCCGTGTTCGGAGCAGTCGAGCAGGTCCGCTCGATGAGCAGTTGAAGACGTCCGCCCGGGTTGAAGGGCGGTCGGGCCGCCCTGGTGGGCGGCGGGCGCGCGCGCGCCGGGCGGTCGCGGTACATTCGGCGGATGTCCGAGCCGCAGCCCGCCGACGTCGTCCTGATCGCCGATTCCCTCGCCGTCGCCGAGCTCGCCCGGGAGCTCCGCGACGAGCCGATCGTCGCCGTCGACACCGAGTCGAACAGCTTCCACGCCTACCGCGAGCGCGTCTGCCTCATCCAGATCTCCACCCCGCGCCGGGACGTCATCGTCGATCCCATCGCCGTCGACGTCGGCCCGCTCGGCGCGGTCCTCTGCGACGGGCGCGAGACGGTGCTCCACGGCGCGGACTACGACGTCCGCTGCCTCCACCGCGACTACGGCTGGCGCCTCCCCCGGCTCTTCGACACCATGATCGCGGCGCGGCGGCTCGGGCGCCCGCAGCTCGGCCTGGCGGCCCTCGTCGAGGCTCGCTTCGGCGTGCGGCTCTCGAAGTCCGGCCAGCGCTCGGACTGGGGCCGCCGGCCCCTCACCCGCGCGCAGCTCGCCTACGCGGCGCTCGACACCCACTACCTGCTCCCCCTCGCGGCCGAGCTCCGCGACGAGCTGGGCGCGCGCGGCCTGGCCGACCAGGCGGCCGCGGACTTCCGGCGGACGGCCCGCGCCGAGTCCCGCCCCCGGGTCTTCGACGAGGAGGGGTGGCGCCGGCTGGGGGGGGCACGCGAGCTCGACCGGTCGGGCCAGGCGGTCCTCCGGGCGCTCTGGATCGCCCGGGAGGCGCGCGCCCAGGCGGAGGATCGCCCGCCCTTCAAGGTCCTCGGCGAGCCGTCGATGGTGGAGATCGCCCGCCGGCGCCCGGGGAGCCCGGAGGCGCTCGCGGCGGTGCCGGGGGTGTCGCCGCAGGTCCTCCGGAGGATGGGCGAGGCCATCCGGGCCGCGCTCTCCGCCGCGTGACCGGACCCGGGCGCCGCCGCGGCCCCGGGGAGGCCCGTCAGAAGGCGACGCCCGTCAACGGCCCGGGGATCGGGCGATCGGGGGCGAGGACGGGAGGGAGCCCGGCGAGCCGCCGGTAGGCCTGCCAGGCCGCGAGGACCTCCTCGACGTAGTGGCGGGTCTCCTTGAACGGGATCGCCTCGACCCAGGCGTCGAGCGGGAGCCCGGCCCGGGCGGTCGCCCAGCGCTCGGCCGCCGCGGGGCCGGCGTTGAAGGCCGCGCAGGCCACGGCCGGCTCGGCGAAGCGGTCGAGCAGCAGGCCGAGATAGAGCGCGCCGGCGGCGACGTCGGTCGCCGGATCGCCGGGCGAGGCGGCCGGCTCCGCCCCGGTGAGCATCGCGAGCCGGGTCGCCGTCGCGGGGAGGAGCTGCATCAGCCCGGCGGCCCCCGCGCTGCTCCTCGCGTCGGGGCGGAAGGCCGACTCGCGGCGGATGACCGCGCGCAGGAGGTCGAGGTCGGCGCCGGTGGCCCCCACCGCCTGTCGCGCCCCCGGCGGGATCCCGTCCGGGTACGACCAGCGGAGCGTCCAGCGCGTGACCCCGAGGCGATCGCGGGCGACGCGATAGGCGACGTCGGGCTCGCGCGCGTAGGACGCGAGGCGGGCGATCCCCTCCGCGGCGCCGCGACCGGGCCAGCCGCGCTCGAGCTCCAGGAGCTCGCGCCGGGCGTCGGCTCGCTGGCCGAGCGCCAGGAGCTCGAGCGGTCCGGAGAGCCGCTCCACGGCGTCCGCAGGGAGCGCCTCTCCACCGGGATCGCGGCCGCCCGCCCGGTCGCCGGGCCCGGGCGCCGCCTCGCCGAGCGAGGCGAGGCGCGCGCGGGCGAGGAGACCGTACCAGCCGTCGCCGCCGGCCGCGGCCGCGCGCCGGAGCAGCGCGCGCCGTCCCTCCGGCGTCGGATCGAGCCGCGCCCGCCAGTAGAGGGCCCCGGGCGAGAGGGGACCGGGCACGAACCGG
>JAJXSQ010000417.1 GCA_021784495.1 Myxococcales bacterium
CTCCTCGTCGATCACCATCCGCGAGATCCTCGAGCTCGGCGAGCGGCTCCGCAAGGGGAAGATCCGGGTCCGCGAGATCATCAAGGACCAGGGGGAGGAGGCGCAGGCCGAGCCGGAGGAGGAGCCGGAGGAGGCCGAGCCGGTCGAGGGCGAGCCGGCCGGCGAGCCCGGCGAGCCGGAGCGGCCGCGCATCCCCAAGGACGAGGAGCGCAAGGTCGAGCACGTCCAGGACCGGATCGGCAAGATCGAGGCGGCGCTCAAGAAGATCGTCCAGATCAAGGAGACCCTGGAGACCGATCGCAAGCTCTCCGATCCCCGCCGCCGCGAGCTCCGCGGCAAGATCCGGGACATCGAGGGGCAGATGCTGGAGCACCTCGAGGCGATCCAGATCAACAAGCGCCAGATCGACCGGATCGTCGCCAAGCTGAAGGGCTTCATCAAGCGGGTCGAGGAGGCGGAGCGGGAGCTGCAGGACTGCGAGCGGCGGACCGAGCTCCCGGCCCGGGACCTGAAGCGGCTCCTGCGCGAGGCGCGGGGCGACGACGCCGGGCGCCGGAAGCTCGCCAAGCGGCTCGGGGTCCGGCTCGAGGAGATCGACGATCTCGACCGCGCGGTGCGCGGGGCGGTGCGCAAGGTGCTCCGGGTCCAGGAGGAGTCGGAGGTCCCGGTCGACGAGCTCCGGCGGACCTTCCGCGCCATCCTCGACGGCGAGCACAAGGCGGACCGCGCCAAGACCGAGCTGGTCGAGGCCAACCTCCGGCTGGTCGTCTCCATCGCCAAGAAGTACACCAACCGCGGGCTGCAGTTCCTCGACCTGATCCAGGAGGGGAACATCGGCCTGATGAAGGCGGTCGACAAGTTCGAGTACAAGCGGGGCTACAAGTTCTCGACCTACGCCACCTGGTGGATCCGGCAGGCGATCACCCGGGCGATCGCCGACCAGGCGCGGACCATCCGCATCCCGGTCCACATGATCGAGACGATCAACAAGCTCATCCGCACCTCGCGCTACCTGGTGCAGGAGCTCGGGCGCGAGCCGACGCCGGAGGAGATCGCCGCCAAGATGGAGCTGCCCCTCGACAAGGTCCGCAAGGTCCTCAAGATCGCGAAGGAGCCGATCTCGCTCGAGACGCCCATCGGGGAGGAGGAGGACAGCCACCTCGGCGACTTCATCGAGGACAAGTCGCTCGTCTCCCCGTCCGACGCGGTGATCAACATGAACCTCGCCGAGCAGACGCGGAAGGTGCTGGCGACGCTCACCCCGCGGGAGGAGAAGGTCCTCCGGATGCGCTTCGGCATCGGCGAGAAGAGCGACCACACCCTGGAGGAGGTCGGCCAGGACTTCGAGGTCACCCGCGAGCGCATCCGGCAGATCGAGGCCAAGGCGCTGCGCAAGCTGCGACACCCGAGCCGGTCGAAGCGGCTCAAGAGCTTCGTGGAGACGTGACCGCGGGAGAGGTGTGATAGGACCGAGCCGATCGTGCGGGCGCCGCGGGCCCATAGCTCAACGGCAGAGCATTCGGCTCATAACCGAGCGCATCCAGGTTCGAATCCTGGTGGGCCCACCATGCTGGACGAGCGGGCAAGGAGCGTGAGCGGTGGCGTCACTGCGTGAGAAGCTGAAGATGCTGGAGGAGCTGCAGCAGATCGACCTCGAGACGAACGCCGTGCGCGCCGAGCTGGGCGCGGTCCCGGCGCGCAAGGTGGAGGCCGACGCCCGGGTGGTGGAGGCGCGGCGCGCCTACGACGAGGCGAAGCAGCGCCTCGACGGGAGCGAGCGCGAGCGGCGCCAGATCGAGACCCTCCTGGGGATGGAGCGCGACAAGGTGAAGAAGTGGGAGGGGCGCCTCGGCGAGATCCGGACCCCGCGCGAGTACGCGGCGCTCTCGCGCGAGATCGACATCGCCAAGAAGACCAACGAGACCCAGGGGGAGCAGCTCCGGGCGCTTCTCGCGGCGGCGACCGAGCTCCGCGCCACCCTCGAGGCGCGGGGCGACGCCCTCGCCGAGGAGGAGGAGCGCGCCGAGGCGGCCGCCGCGGCCATCGAGGCGGAGCGCGCCGCGGCCGAGGCCCGGCTGGCGGCGCTCGAGGGGCGCCGCGCCGGGGCGGCGGCCCAGGTCGAGCCGGGGCTGCTCGCCAAGTACGAGAACATCAAGCGCCGGCGGGCCGGGGTGGCGATCGCGCCGGTGGTGGGGGCGACCTGCAAGGGGTGCCACCGCAACATCCCCCCGCAGCTCTCGATCGTCCTGCAGCGGGCCGACAGCATCGAGACCTGCCCGAACTGCCACCGGATCATCTACTCCGAGGGCGCCGTGAACCCGCCGGCGCCGGCGACGGCCTAGCCGTGGCCCGCTCCGCCCTCGCCGAGCTCCTCCGCTTCATGGCGGCCAACGAGGACCTGCCGCGCTCGCTCGCCCGGTACCCGGGGTACGACCGGGACACCCTCGGCAAGCTGCTCGCCGCCGCCGCCGACCGGATCGAGCAGGTCGACGCCGAGCGAGAGGCGGCCGCCGCGCCGCCCCGCACGCTCAAGGTCCGCAAGGTGAGCGAGGTGGAGCGCGCCGCCGCCCGCGGCGCCGAGGAGCTCCAGGAGTCGATGGAGCTCTCCCGCTCCGAGCGGGAGTCCCGGCGGCGCGAGCGCTCCGCG
>JAJXSQ010000418.1 GCA_021784495.1 Myxococcales bacterium
CCGGCCGCGCTCCTCGCCGGCACCGGCCACGGAGGGGCCTGATGGCCCGCATGCGCCGCCCGACCCGCACCGCCCTCGGCCTCCTCGCCGCCCTGCCGCTGGCCGCCGCCGCGGTCGAGCCGCCGCTCACCCTCGACGACGCCCTGGCCTCGGCGGCGGCGGAGAGCCACGAGCTCGAGCTCTCGCGCGCCGACGCCCACCAGGCCGGCGCGGACGCCACCGGCGCCTGGCAGGGGCTCCTCCCCCGGCTCGACTTCACCGCCTCGGTGGGCCACCAGTACAGCGGCCCGACCCTCCAGGTCGCCTCCTTCCCGGCCTTCAACGCGCAGGGGCAGCCGGTCGTCGACCCCAAGACCGGCCAGCCGGTCTTCCAGACCCTGATCATCCAGACCCCGTACTTCCAGTTCCAGACCGACAGCGCCCAGCTCGTCCTGAGCCAGCCGCTCTTCGACGGCTTCGCCACCTGGAACCAGGTCGCCTCGGCCCGCGCCGGCGTCCGCGCCGCCGCCCGGAGCTACGACGAGGCGCGGCTCACCGTCGCCTTCGACGTCATCCGCCGCTTCTACGAGCTGGTGAAGGGGGAGCGCTCGCTCCAGGTCCTCGAGGCGGCCGCCGCCCGGAGCGCCGAGCTCGTCGGCCGCGCCGACGCGCTCTACGCCGCCGCGCGCGCGCCGAAGGCCGACACCTTCACCGCCCGCGTCAACCTGGGGAACGACCGGATCGCGGTGGAGCAGGCGCGGACCCGGATCGTCCAGGCCCGGGCCGACCTGGCGGTGGCCCTGGGCCGCCCCGGCGACGATCCGGTCGAGGTGGTGGCGCCCACGTCGATCGACGCGCCGGGGATCCCCGGCGGCGAGCCGCCGCCGCTCGACGCGCTCCTCCTCACGGCGAAGCGGCGGCGCCCCGCGCTCGCGGCCGCGCTGGCCCAGATCGAGGAGGCGGAGGCGTCGGTCGGGGTGGCCCGGGCCGCCTACTGGCCGACGCTCTCGGCGCAGGTCAACTACCTGCGGAACGGCACCGCCCTGGGCGGGGCCGGCGGCGTCTGGGCCAACCCCTCGCAGCAGTACTCCACCCTGGCGCAGGTGGTGATGAACTGGAACCTCTTCTCCGGCCGGGCGACCGACGCCGCCGTGGCCCGCGCCGAGGCGGCCGCCGAGCGCACCCGGGCCACCGCCGCGCGCACCGCCGACGGGGTGGCCCGCGAGGTGGCCGAGGCCCGCCAGAACGTCGTCGCGCTCACCGCCCAGCTGGCGCTCGCCGCCGAGAACCTCGCCGCGGCCGAGCAGGGGCTCGCGCTGGCGCGCGACCGGCTCGAGGCCGGCCTGGCGTCGCAGCTCGAGGTCCGGGACGCCTCGCTCAAGCTCACCCAGTCGCAGCTCTCGGTGGTCCAGGCCCGGGTCGACCGGGCGGTGGCGGTCGCCGATCTCAACCGGTCCGTCGGAGGAGCGCTCTGAATGGCGACCCAGGTCACCGTCCCCGCCCCGGCGCCCGCCCCCGAGGGGCCCGCCGCTCCCCCCCGCCCGCCGGTCCGGATGAGCTGGCCCCGGCGGATCGTCGCCGCCCTCGCGCTCCTGGCGATCGCCGCCGCCGTGGTCGCCTCGCTCCGCCCCCGCCCCCCGCCGCCGCTCGCCGTGGCGCTCGTCCGGGCCCGGCGCGGGCCGATCACCCGGGTGGTCACCGCCGGCGGCAAGCTCCAGGCGGCGACCGAGGTGAAGCTCTCCTCGAACATCTCCGGCGACCTGCTGGCCCTCGACGTCCGGGAGGGGGACCGGGTGGTCCGCGGCCAGGTCCTCGGCCGGATCGACGCCCGCCGCTACGAGCCGCAGGTGCGGCAGCAGGAGGCGGCGCGCGCCAGCGCCGCCGCCGACCTCGACGTGCAGAACGTCCGGGCGTCCCAGCTCGAGGCGGAGCTGCGGCGGGTGGAGCGGCTCGCCGCCTCGCAGAACGCCAGCGCCGCCGAGCTGGAGAAGGCGACCAGCGACCTGGAGGCGGCCCGGGCCCAGGCGGCCGCCGCCCGGCAGCGGGTCGCCCAGGCCGACGCCGCGCTCCGCGAGGCGCGCCACCAGCTCGCCTTCACCACGCTCCTCTCCCCCATGGACGGCGTCGTCACCCAGCGGATCAAGCAGGTGGGCGAGCGGGTGCGCGGCTCCGACTTCTCCGAGGACGTGATCCTGGTGATCGGCACCCTCGACCGGATGGAGGCGCGGATCGAGGTCGGCGAGAACGAGGTGGTCTACGTGAAGGTCGGCGATCCGGCCGAGGTGCAGATCGACGCCTTCCCCGACCGCTCCTTCCCGGCGCGGGTGATCGAGGTGGCGCGCAACGCCACCGTCAAGAACGCCGGGACCGACCAGGAGGTCACCACCTTCATCGTCCGGCTCGCGCTCCTCGGCCAGGTCCCCGGCGCCCTCCCGGGGATGAGCGCGCAGGCGTCCATCTCCACCGACACCCGGGCCGACGCGGTGGTGGTGCCGATCCAGGCGGTGACCGTCCGCGCCGCGGAGGGGCCCGGCGGCGACGGGGCGGCCGCCGCGCCCCCGCCGGCGACGCCGGGGAAGCCGGCCCGGCGCGAGCGGCAGCGCAAGGTGGTCTTCGTGGTGAAGGACGGCGTCGCCCACCTGCGCCCGGTCGAGACCGGCCTCGC
>JAJXSQ010000419.1 GCA_021784495.1 Myxococcales bacterium
GCCCGAGGAAGGCGGCGCGCGCCCGCTCCCGGACCGCCTCGCGCGGGTCGCCGCCGCTCACGTCGCCGGCGCGGTCGGCGGCGCCGGGCGCCGGTGGAGGCAGACGAGCCGCGTCCGCCGCCAGCCCAGCCTGGCGTAGAAGGCGAGCGCCGCGTCGTTCTCCCGGTCGGCGACGAGCTGGAGGCGCGTGGCCCCGCGCCCCCGCCCCCAGGCCTCGATCGCCGCCAGGAGCCGCGCGCCGACGCCGCCGCGGCGCGCCCCCGGATCGACCACCAGGTCCTCCACCCAGATCGCCGGGCCGCCCTCCGCGGTGGAGCAGACCTCCTGCCCGGTCACCATGCCGATCACCTCGCCGGCGCGCTCCGCGACCAGGACGGCGCGCCCCCCCGGCTCGGCGAGCAGCCGCTCGAGCCCGCGGCGCTGCCGCGCCGGGTCGGGCCGGAAGTCCGGCTCCAGCGCGAAGAGGAGGGCGAGGAGGCGCGCCAGCGCCTCCAGATCGGCCGCGGTGGCGCCGCGGATGACGACCTCCATCCCCTCCCCCTCCCCCGCCGCGCCGCCGTCAGCTCGCCAGGACCGGCTCGAAGGAGAACGCCTCCTTCTTGCAGGTCCGGCCGCAGGCCTCGCAGCCGATGCAGTCGGCGGCGCGGGCGACGGTGGCGAACATCTTCGCCGACTCCTCCTCGTCCACCTCCGCCGGCGCCAGCACGTCGTGGGCGCAGATCTTGATGCACCGGCCGCAGCCGATGCAGAGCTCCGGGTCGATCGCCTTGACGAAGCGGGGGACCCACTCCTTCTTGCCGCGCGTCAGTCCGGTGATGAACGACATGGTCGTGCCTCCTCGTGTGGGCGCCGGGTGGCGCGGTCAGTCCTCGACGGTCGCCGGCGCCCCGTCGCCGGCGAGCGCCTTGCGGAGCCAGGGCGGCGGCCGCCCGCGGAGCACCTGCTGCAGCCGGGCCACCGCCTCGACGACCGGGAGCGGCTCCCCGGTCTTCAGCGGGTGGATCCGCCGCGCGACGAGCTTGGCCGCCGCCGGCCCACCGATCTGCAGGGTGTAGACGATGGCGCAGCCGGCGATGGCGGACGCCCGGGCCGCCGTCCGATCCTCCTCGTCGCCGGCGGAGACCAGGGCGTCGACGCGGCCCACCGGCTCGGCGCGGTCGGGCCCCACCTCCCAGACGAAGAAGTGGCCGGCGTGGCCGAAGTGCTGGTCGATGACCGCCCCGTCGCTGCTGGTGAATGCGATCCGCATGCGCGCGCTCCCGTCAGTTGTGGGCCAGCCGCTGCGCCTCGACGGCGCTCGCCTGGAAGAGGTTGGCCACCTCGAAGACGAGGTTCAGGGTGCCGCGGTACCCGACCCAGACCTTCTGGTGGGCGCCGAGCCGGTCGAAGACCGGGAGGCCGGTGCGCAGGTGGGCCTTCACCCCGAGCCGGGCGGCCGCCTGCCGGCCGTTGGAGTTGGCGACCAGGAGATCGGCCCCGCGGCCGGCGCTCTCGAGGTCCTCGAGATCCCCGACGGCGACCCGGTCGGCGGGCAGGCCGTCGAGCCCGCGGGTGCGGGTGGCGGCCAGGGCCGCCTGGACCCGGCACCCGAGCCCGGCCAGGAAGCGGGTCATCCCCTTCAGGTGGTCGGCCTCCAGGGCCAGGGCGACCCGCTTGCCGCCGAACTGGTAGTGGCTGTCGACCAGGGCGTCGGTGAGCCGGCTCCGCCAGCGGCGCAGCGCCGGGGGGACCGGCCGGCCGGAGATCGCCGCAAGGGTGGCCACGATCCGGTCGACCTCGGCGAGGCCGGTGGCCGAGCCGAAGCCGTAGGCCGGCACCCCGTGCCGGGCCTCGAGCCGGGCGGCGGCGCCGGCGAGCGAGTCGCCGACGTAGAGGGTGGCGACGCTCCGGCCGGCGCGCCGGATGGCCTCGACCGGGACGCCGCCGGTGGAGAGCGCCGAGACCTCGTCGTCGATGTGGCCGTCGAGCGCCTCGGAGACGTCGGGGATGGCGAGGGGGGCGAGGCCGAAGGCGGCCACGAGCTCCTTCAGCTCCTCCACGTCGGCCGGGGTGAGGTGGGCGCCGGGGAGGAGGTTCACCTGGCCGGGGATGGTCTCGCCCCCCTCGGCCAGGGTCTCCAGGATCGCCTCCACGGTCGCCGCGTAGCCCTCCTGGAGCGAGCCGCAGTAGTCCGGGGTGGAGGCCCAGACGATGGGGGTGGCGGCCAGGTCCGGCCGCTCGGCGCGGAGCTGGGCGATCGCGCTCCGGACGTCGTCGCCCATCGTCTCGGTGAGCCCGGTGGTCATCACCCCGACGATCCCGGGCCGGAACTTCTCCACCACCCGGGCGAGGCCGCGCTTCAGGTTCTCCCAGCCGCCGAAGATCGCGGCGTCCTCGCTCATGGCCGTGGAGTTGAGGGCGATCGACTCCTTGAAGTGGCGCGAGAGCTGGAGCCGGATGAAGGTCGAGCAGCCCTGGGCGCCGTGCAGCAGGCCGAGCATCCGGTCGATCCCCAGGTAGGCGAGGGTGGCGCCGAGCGCCGGGGAGTTCTTCTGCGGGTTGACGGTCGCGGCCTTGACCGGGACGGCGACCCGCGACGCGTGCAGGTCCTCGGCCGCCAGCGCGGCCCCGTGGCCGCGGGCGGCGGCCACCTCGGCGG
>JAJXSQ010000420.1 GCA_021784495.1 Myxococcales bacterium
CGGGTCGAGACCCTGATGATGATCGACAGCCTCGACATGACCGACCTGCAGCGGGCGACCATCGTCGATCGCTGCCGGGAGTGCGACGCCGACCGCATCGTCCTGACCCACGGGACCGACACCCTGGCCGAGACCGCCCGCGCCCTCGTCGCCGCCCGCCTGGCCCGGACCGTGGTGCTGACCGGGGCGATGGTGCCGTACGCCTTCGGCAGCTCGGACGGCCTGTTCAACCTGGGGAGCGCCCTCTCCTTCGCGCAGGTGCTCCCCCACGGCGTCTGGGTGGCGATGAACGGCCGCGCGCTGCCGGGCGCGGGGGTGCGCAAGGACCGGGCGACCGGGGTCTTCGGGGAGGGGCCGTGAGGGGGGGCCTCCCGCCTGCCTGGGCCCGCGCCCCGGCGGCGGAGCCGGGGGCGGCGGGGGCGGCGGCGGCGGCGATCGAGCGGTTCGAGCGCGGGGTGGCCGCGCTCGTCGCGGCCGGGGAGGCGCCGCTCCCCCCGTACCCCGCGGTCGCGCTCCGGGTCCAGGAGGCGATGGGCCGGCGGGACGTGAGCCTCGCGGAGGTGGCCGCGCTGGTGGGCGCCGACGGGGCGCTGGCCGCCGACATCCTCCGGTGCGCCAACTCGGCCATGTACCGGCGGGGCGCGCCGGTGACCGCCCTCGGCGTGGCGGTCACGCGGATCGGCGCCCAGCAGGTGCTGCGGCTCCTGCTCGCCTCGGGGCTCGCGGCCCACGCCCAGGCCCCCGGCGCGCTGGCGCCGCTCCGGCGGCTCGTCTGGATCGAGGGGCTCGCGAGCGCCAGCCTCTGCCAGGAGCTGGCGAGGCTGCGGGGGCTCCGGACCGAGGAGGCCTTCGTCCTCGGCCTGCTCCACGACTTCGGGAAGATCGTCGCGGCGGCGAGCCTCGAGCTCCTCCTCGAGCGGGATCTGGACGCCCCCAGCCTCCCGGTCGAGGACTGGCGGCGGGTCGTGGAGCGGCAGCACGTGGCGCTCGGCGCGGCGATGGCGAGCCGCTGGAAGCTGCCGGCGCTGGTCGGCGAGGTGATCGCGGCGCACCACGGCGCGACCGCGGGCTGCCGCGACCCCGGGCTCCTCGCCGTCGTCGAGGCCGCGGACCAGGTCTCGGCGCTGGCGCTCGGCCGGATCCAGGTCTCGGAGGAGGACGTCGCGGGCCTCCCGGCGATCGCGGGGGCGGAGCGGGCGGCCGTGGTGCGGGTGGTCGAGAACGTCCCCGAGTTCGTCGCGGCCTTCGAGGGACCCCCCGCGCCGGGCCGGCCTCCGACGTCGCGGATCGCGGCGCCGGAGACCACGCTCTCCGGGGCGCGGCCGGTGAAGCTGGGGGTGTCGATCAGCGTCGCCCGCCGTCCCCGGACCTTCAGCGCCACCGCCATCGCGGCCGAGGGGCTCTCCGCCCAGGGGGAGGAGCCGGTCCCCGAGAACCGGCTCCTGGAGGCGAAGTTCTACGGGGAGCGGCCGTTCGGCGCCTGGGTCCTGGTCCGGCTCTGCCGGCCCGAGGGGGACGGCTTCCGGATCGAGATCCAGCCGTTCGCCCTCTCCTCCGAGGCGCGGGCGCTCTGGGACGCGCTCGTCGCCGGCGGTCCGCGGGCGGGGTGAGCCGCGGGCCTCCCGGCGCCGTGGCGGCCGGGTCCGCCCGCCTGCTAGAGTTCAGATCCCCCCTCGAGCCGCGCGGAGCCCCGCCCTGGACAGCCTCGTTCCGCACCCCGACGGCGACGGCTCCCGGGGCGGCGGTGCGCCCGGGCCGCTCTCCCGCCTGCTCCTCGATCTCGTCGCCGCGCCGTCCGACGCCGGCCGGATGGCGCCGCTCGCGCCGGGGGAGCGGATCGGCCGCTACGAGCTGATCCGCGAGATCGGCCGCGGCGCCTTCGGCGTCGTCCACGAGGCGCGGGATCTCGAGCGCGGGCGCGGCGTCGCGCTCAAGCTGGTCCACCCCGGGCGCCCGGAGGCGGGCGGGAGCCAGCTCCTCCGGGAGGCGGACGTGGTCGCGCGCCTGTCCCACCCGAACCTGGTGACGCTGCTCGACGTCGGGCGCTGCGCGCAGGGGCCGTTCCTGGTCCTCGAGCTGCTCCGCGGCATGACCCTCGAGCAGCGGCTCGCCCGGGGGCCGGTCCCCCGGGCCGAGGCGCTCGGGATCGCCGCCGACGTCGCGCGCGGCCTGGCCCACGCCCACGCGCAGGGGGTGATCCACCGCGATCTGAAGCCGTCGAACGTCTTCCTCTGCGACGGCGGGCAGGCGCGGCTCCTCGACTTCGGGCTCTCCCACGCCTTCGGGCGCCGCCGCGCCGAGGGCGGGACCCCGGCCTACATGGCGCCCGAGCAGTGGCGCGGGGCGCCGGAGGACGAGCGGACTGACGTCTTCGCGCTCGGGGTGATCCTGCACCGGCTCCTCTCCGGTCGCCTCCCCTTCGGCGGCGCCGAGGCGGGGGAGCCGCGCCGCGCGCCGCCCGAGCTGGTGGTGCCCGGGGCCCCGGAGCTCGGCCCGCTGCTCGCCCGGATGCTGGCCCTCGATCCGGCGGCGCGGCCGCGCGAGGTGGGGGGGCTCATCGAGCCGCTCGCGAGGGCGCGCGAGGCGATCGCCCGCGCCGGCCCGGGCGAGGCGACCGGGCGGA
>JAJXSQ010000421.1 GCA_021784495.1 Myxococcales bacterium
GGAGAGCCAGAAGCGGCCGTTCCCCGGCAGGAAGTACTGCAGGCCGGCGATCCAGGACTGCCACTTGATCGCCTGGAGCTTCCCCGCGGGATCGAAGGCGACGAAGCCGGCGTCGATGCCGCCCGGGTTGTTCCCGGGGCCGCTCACGCCGTTCGCGAAGCCGCCCGGCGCGGGCGCGGCGATGCCGCCGGTGAGACCGGTGTACATGTCGTTGTCCCCGGCGCCGGAGACGAAGGAGCCGGTAAGGGTGAGGGCGTTGGCGCGGCTCTCGATGGTGCGCGGGATGATCGGGATGAAGCCGTCGACCGAGACGCCCCAGCCGTTCGTCGTGCCGCCGGAGGTGGTCGATCCGGCCGCCTGCGGTCCGACCGTGAACTGCCGGAGCGCGCCGGAGACGGCGATGGCGGCCGAGGCGTCCTCCGTCCCGGTGCCGCCGGCGGTCCGGACGCCCCTCCAGTCGTTCACGGCGAGCAGGAGACCCGCCTGCCCGTCCGGGGTGCCCGAGTCGCGCTGCGGCGAGCGCAGGAGAGCGGCGCCGGCGACGAGCGTCAGGTCGCTCCCCTTCATGGTCTTCGAGAGCCTGAGCTGCGGGGTCCGGGAGTAGACCTGGCCCGGCGCCCCCTGGATGATGGTGGTGTTCGGGTGGAAGTAGGGCTGGAAGCCGAAGAGCGACCAGGTCTGGCCGGCGACGAGGTCGACGACCGGGTCCTCGACCTTCAGGTAGAAGTGGCGGATCCGGAGGAGCGGGCTGGTGAAGAAGCCGCCCTCGGAGAGGCCGGGGGGCTGGTTGCCGAAGAAGTCGGTCTCGACCACGCCCGAGGTCCGGACGTCCCCCTCGACCGGCCCCACGATCTTGAGGCCCACCCGCGAGTTGCGGACGGTGAAGGTGGTCCGCTCATGGCTCGCGGCGTAGGTGCCGGAGTGGGAGAGGACGGCGTTCCCGGGGAGGTCGGAGAGCGCCTGGGTCGAGTCCTGGCTCAGGTCGGCCTCGGAGAAGCCGTAGAGGGTCGTGCTCCACTTGCCGAGGACCGGGACGTTGGCCTTGGCGGTGGAGGCGAAGAGCGGCTGGTCGGTGACCGCGGCGGTGGCGGAGGTGGCCGGAGCCGGCGTCGCGAGGGCCGGCGGCGGGGCGGCGGGCGCCGGCTGGGCCTGGGCGAAGGCCAGGACCGGCGCGGCGACGAGGGACGAGGCGATGGCGAGCAGTCTCATTCGGTGTGGGTCTCCAGTGGTGAGGACCCCGGTGGTGTAGAGGCGGCCTGTGTCGGCCCGGTGGCGGAGCGGGGGCGATTCGGACAACCCGTTTCCGGTGCGGTCCGCCGGCAGCCCCTCGCGGGGCGAGGCCGTGCCCGGCGGCGCCGCCCCCACCGCGGCGCCCGGCACGATTCCGTGGCGATCACGGAGAATATCCGTATTCCTGTACCGTGGCGACTCGAAGTGTCCGAAACGACTGGATGGCTCACCGCTTGCTGAGAAGATGAACCATCACGATGAGGTCGAGGCCGACAGCGGGGAAGCGCAGGCCGCTCGCCGCCGCGATGGCCGTCGCGGTCGCCGCGGTCGCCGGCCTCGCCTACTGGGACGCCGACCGGGAGTCGTCGGCGGTGCTCGAGGACTTCGGCGCCGAGCAGGCGACCCTCGCCAAGAGCGTCGCCGGCCAGCTCGCCGCGCGCCTGGCCCGCCCGGACGCCGGCGGGGACCCCGCACCGGGCGTGGCCCGGGAGGCTGGCCTCTCTCCGGAGCTCTCCAGCGACCTGGCGCGGCTCGAGCGGCCCGGGTCGCTGCGGCTCCTCGTGCGCCCGCCGGGGGGGCGGCTCCTGGGGGGCGACGGCGAGGTGGTCCGGGCGCCCACCCTCGAGGCGGCCCTCGCCGCCGGCGCCTCGACCGCCCGGCTGCCCGGCGCCGAGGCGGCCGGGCTCGGCCTCCCGAACCGGGTGGCGATGGCCGGGCTGGCGCGGGTGCGCGGCGGCCCGGGGGGCCCCTGGGAGATCGCGGTGGTCGCGAGCGCCGAGCGGGAGCGGAACCGCGAGCGGCGCGCCCGGCTCCGGCTCGTCCTCGCCGTCTCCCTCGCCGCCGGGCTGGTGGTCGGGTTCGGCGGGGTCGCCCTGGAGAAGCAGCGCGCCGAGCTGGTGCTCGAGCGCGAGCTGGCGGTCGCCGAGACGGCCCGGGAGCGCGACGAGCGGCTGGCGCGCCTCTCCCGCGCCGCCACGATGGTCACCATGGCCTCGGGGGTGGCCCACGAGATCTCCACGCCGCTCGGGGTCATCTCCGGCAGGGCGGAGCAGATCCTGGAGCGGGCCCAGGGGGACGAGCGGCTGGGGCGCGCCGCCGGGGCCATCCTCGAGCAGGCCGGCCGGATCCGGGACGTGATCCGCGGCTTCCTCGACCTGGCGCGCGGGGGCAGCCCGACCCTCCAAGAGGTGGCGCCCGAGGTGGTGGTGCGCGAGGCGCTGGCGATGGTGGAGCACCGCTTCGCCGCGGCCGGGGTCTCGGTCGGCCAGGCGATCGCCGCCGGGCTCCCCCCCTTCCGCTGCGATCCCCGGCTCCTCGAGCACGCGCTCGTCAACCTGCTCCTGAACGCCTGCGACGCCAGCCGCGAGGGCGGCGCCGTCGAGGTGCG
>JAJXSQ010000422.1 GCA_021784495.1 Myxococcales bacterium
TTCCGATCTGGACCTCGAGCCGGGCGGCGGCGGTCAGCGCGAGCGCGAGGGCGGCCAGCGCGGTCACGCCGGCGCCCGCCGGGATCGCCGGCGCCCGGCGAGGGCCGGGTCAGGCGGCGAGCGCACGGTCCATCCGGCGGAGGGCCGCCTCGACGTCGGCGCGGCTCACCTGGAGGTGGGTGATGAAGCGGACGAGGTCGGGGCGGGAGCCCTCCGGCAGGGCGAGGACGCCGGCCAGGGCGAAGCGCCGGACGAGATCGGCGGCCGAGCGCCCCTCGAAGACGGCGAAGACGAGGTTCGTCTCGACCGGGTGGAGGAGCCGCACGCCGGGGAGGTTCGCCAGCCCCTCGCCGAGCCGGCGCGCGTTCTCGTGGTCCTCGGCGAGCCGCCCGCGGTGGTGCTCGAGGGCGTGGAGCCCGGCGGCGGCGAGGATCCCGGCCTGGCGCATCCCTCCCCCGAGCCGCTTGCGGAGGCGGTGCGCCTCGCCGACGAGCTCGCGCGGCCCGCAGAGCACCGAGCCGACCGGGGCCCCGAGCCCCTTGGAGAGGCAGGTCGAGACGAGCGTGGCCCCGGCCGCGTACTCGGCGGGGGAGGTCCCGGTCGCGGCGCAGGCGTTCCAGAGCCGCGCGCCGTCCATGTACAGGTGGAGCCGGCGCGTCCGGGCGATGGCCGCGAGCGCCTGGAGCTGGGCGAGCGGGTAGACCGATCCGCCGCCGCGGTTGTGGGTGTTCTCGACCTCGATCACGCTCGTCCGCGGGTAGTGGGCCGCCGCCGGCCGGATCGCCGCCTCGACCTCTACGGGATCGAGCAGGCCGCGGGGGGCGGCGAGCGTCCGGGCCTGGATCCCCCAGAGCGCCGCGAGCGCCCCGCCCTCGAAGGAGACGCAGTGGGCGGCGGCGTCGCAGATCACCTCGTCGCCGGGGCGCGCCAGGACCCCGAGCGCGATCTGGTTGGCCATCGTCCCCGAGGGGACGAAGAGGCCGGCCTCCTTGCCCAGGATGCCGGCGACCGCCTCCTGGAGCCGGTTGACCGTCGGGTCCTCGCCGAAGACGTCGTCGCCCACCTCGGCGCGGGCCATCGCCTCCCGCATCGCGTCGGTCGGCCGGGTGACGGTGTCGGAGCGGAGGTCGATCGGAGTCATGAGGCTCACCGGGCGCCGGGGCGGAGGGCCGGCGGGTCCGCCGGATGGTACCATCGCGCCGTCCATGGCGGCGCGGCGGCGGGCCCCTCCGGAGGGCGAGCGGGCGCGGGCCCTCGAGATCGTCGAGCGGCTGGAGCGGGCCATGCCCGAGGCCCGGATCGCGCTCCGCTTCGAGGATCCGCTGCAGCTCCTCGTCGCGGTGATCCTCTCGGCGCAGTCGACCGACGCCGGCGTGAACCGGGTCACCCCGGCGCTGTTCGCCGCCTTCCCCGACGCCGCCGCCCTCGCCCGGGCGGCGCCGGAGGAGCTCGTGCCCCTCATCCGGTCGCTCGGCCTCCACCGCAACAAGGCGCGGGCGATCGTCGGGGCGGCCCGGGCGATCGTCGCCCACCACGGCGCGCAGGTCCCGCGGAGCCGCGCCGCGCTCGAGGCGCTCCCGGGCGTCGGCCCGAAGACCGCCGGCGTCGTCCTCGTCCACCTCGGGGCCGAGGCGGCCTTCCCGGTCGACACGCACGTCGGGCGGCTGGCCCGCCGGATGGGGCTGAGCCGCGCCGCCGATCCGGACGGGGTGGAGGTCGACCTGCGCGCGCTCCTGCCGGTCGAGCGGTGGGGGCGCGGGCACCAGCTGCTCGTCTGGCACGGGCGGCGCTGCTGCGCGGCGCGCGCGCCGGCCTGCTCGCGCTGCCCGGTCGCGGACCTCTGCCCCCGTCGCGGGGTGCCCGAGGCGATCCGGCGTTGACCTCGGCCGGGTCGCGGCCGGTCCTCCGCCGTCGCCCGCCCCGGCGGCGATGATGGCGGGGCCGGCGCCCCGGCGTAGCCGGGAACGTCCTGTACCGTGAGTAAACGACGATCCGCTCCGTCGCTGCGGTGAGTGGTCGCAACGGGGGCAAACTCCACGTCCGGGCCTTGCCGCGCCTGCCCTCCAGTGGCGAGTGGTGAGGACAACCGAGAACGGGCCGCGCCGCCGCCGCCGCGACGCCTCCGGGCGTCGACCCGGTCGCCGCCTCGCCGGGGCGTGGTCCCTTAGGAGACGACATGTCGATCCGCGTGAAGCACCCCGTGCTGTCCATCCTCGTGGCCGGCCTCGCCGCCGCCGGCTGCGGGGCGTCGCCCGACGCGGTGTCGCAGGACCCGACCCGGAGCGGGGCGCTCAGGGCCGCCGGGCCGCGCAGCTCCACCGCGTGGGAGACGGTGGTCGACAACGCGACCGCCATCCCCGGCGCCGGGGCGCGGACCTTCGCCTCCTACAGCCAGCCTTCGGTCAACGGACGGGGGCTCGTCGCCTTCCGGGCCCGCAGCGGCGGGGTGGGGGGCGGAGAGACCGCCGCCGCCACCGGCGGAGGCGGCGGCGGCGGTGGCGGTGGCGGTGGAGGGCTCGTCCGCGGCGTCTTCACGCGCGACCTGGCCAGCCGCGCCTCGCCCGGCCCCGTCGTCTCCCTCGCCAGGACGGGCGATCTCGTGCCGCAGCCGAACA
>JAJXSQ010000423.1 GCA_021784495.1 Myxococcales bacterium
GCCACCACGTCTTCGTCTGCGAGAACCGGCGTCCGGAGGGGGACCCGCGCGGCTCCTGCGCGGCGCGCGGGAGCGAGCCGGTCCGGCGCGCCTTCCGGGAGGAGCTGCGCCGGCGCGGCGTCGACGACGAGGTCCGCGCCAGCGCGGCCGGCTGCCTCGACGCCTGCGCCCTCGGGCCGTCGGTGGTGGTCTACCCGGAGGGCGTCTGGTACGGCGGGGTCCGCCCGGAGGACGTCCCGGAGATCGTCGAGCGCCACCTCCTCGGGGGCGAGCCGGTCGAGCGGCTCCGCCGGCGCGAGCTCGAGCTCCCCGGCGCGCCCGGCCGCTAGTTGAGCATCGCCGGGCGCGCCCGGATGGCCTCGAGCATCTCCCGGATCTCGCCCGCGTCCGCCGCCGCCGGGCTGCGCGCGAGGTAGACCTCGAGGTCGCGGGCCGCCGCCGGCCGCAGCCCGAGCCGCGCCGAGATCAGCCCGCGATCGCGGATCTCCTCCACGGCCTCGCCGTCGAGGAGGAGGAGCCGGTCGACGACCCAGAAGGCGCGGACGTCGTCCCCCTGCTCCACGTAGATCCGCTTCAGGTTGTGGAGCATCCGGGCGAGCATCTGCCGCCGGGTGACCGCCTGGAGGAAGCGCGGGTCGAACTCGCGCTGGTTCGCCACGCTCCGGAAGCGCGCGACGCACTCCTCGCCGGTGAGCAGCTCCCCGCCGTTGTAGGGATCGATGAAGATCTCCGGGCCGACCTCCGGGGTGAGCTTCACCAGGAAGTGGCCCGGGAACCCCACGCCGCCGAGCGGGAGGCCGGCGCGCCGCGCCACCTCGATCAGGACGAGGGAGAGGCTGATGGGGATGCCGAGGCGCCGGACGAGCACCTCGTTCAGGTAGGAGTTGCGGGGGTCGTAGTACGCCTGCTCGTTCCCGCGGAAGCCGGCCTCCGCGAAGAGGACCTCCCGGAGCGCCTCGAGGACCGCCGCCTGGCGGCGCGGAGACGGGACCCGGCGGTGGACGAGCTCGGCGAGCCGATCGAGCTCGGCGAGCGACTCGGCCGGCCGGAGCGACGGGTACTCCTCGGCCGCGATGGCCAGGGCCACCTCGTCGAGGGGGACCTCCTCCCGCGAGACGAGCCCCTCGAAGAGCGCGCGGGCCGGGCTGTCGAGCTGCGTCGCCACGTCCGGGGCAGTATACCGGGGGCGCGGGGAGGAGTCCCCGGGCCGTGGCCGCCGGGCGCCGCGGAGGTCCCGCGCGCCGCCGCGAGCGACCCCCTTGACGCGGAGGTCGGCCTTCTCTAGATTGCCCGCCCTGCTGCCATTCCCCAGTAGCTCAGCTGGCAGAGCAGGTGACTGTTAATCACCGGGTCGCATGTTCGAGTCATGCCTGGGGAGCTAGGTTCGAGCCGGACGAGTCAGCCCGGCCGGTTGTTTCGCGGAGCCCCGATCGCCTCGCGGTGATCGGGGCTCTCGTTTATCCGCGTGACGACGTGCACTTGCCCCTCCCCACCGCGACCGGCATCGATCTCCACCGCCCCATCCCGGGGGCGGCGGGATGGCGACCGAGCGACCGCCCACGCGCCAGGCGCGAGAGATCATGACCCGGTCCGGTCTCCTCCTTCGGCTCGTCGGCGGAGTCGTCTATCCCGTCGCCATCATCGGCGGCCCGCTCTTCCTCTCCGCCTGGACGCTCCACTGGTGGCGCGCTTGGGTGTTCCTCGGAGTGGTGTTCTTCGCGTCGGCCGCGACCATGTTCGGCATCTTCCCGGGCCGACCGGATCTGCTCGAGGAGCGCTACAAGGCCCCCCTCCAGAAGAAGCAGCCGCTCGCGGACAAGGTGCTGACGCCGCTGCTGGTGCTCTCGTTCGTCGGACTCGTCGTCTTCATCCCGCTCGACGTCTTCCGTCTCCGGCTGCTCGGGACGACGGGCCTCGGTGTGGCCGCGCCCGGTCTCTTCCTGTTCTCAGCCGGATGGACGGTGGTCGCGCTGGGCCTGCGCGAGAACGCCTTCGCCGCCCCGATCGTGAAGCACCAGGAGGAGCGCGGGCAGTTCGTGGTGCGGACAGGGCCGTATCGCGTGGTCCGCCACCCGATGTACGCGGGCGCCATCCCGCTCACGATCGGAATGCCCCTCTGGCTTGGCTCCTCCGCCGGAGCGCTGCTGGCCGCCCTCCCCATCGGAACGCTCGTCCTGCGCATCCTGGCGGAGGAGCGGCTGCTGCGGGATACGCTGCCGGGCTACGACGAGTACGTCGGCGAGGTCCGGTGGCGATTGGTCCCGCGCATCTGGTAGGGGTACGCGGGTCATCAGGTCGATCTGGGCCCGCCGAGCGCGCCGGGTCCCTCCAGGGCGTTCACCCCCGGGCTCGAGCCGCGCCATGGCGACGTCGCGCCAAAGAGGGCCCGCGGGGGCTCGGCCGCGGCAGGCGAGGCCGGCGCGGTCTGGCGGAGGTGTCGCGGCCTGGCGCGGGGCGACTCGGCCGGACGATCCCGCGCCTCCTGGTTCACCCCAGGTACTTCGACAGGATCGGCCGCAGCCGCTCCCTGGCCTCGGCCGGGATCCGGCTCCGCTCCGACCAGATGGCCAGCGCGAGCGCGGACTGGCAGC
>JAJXSQ010000424.1 GCA_021784495.1 Myxococcales bacterium
GGCGACCGGCTCCCCGGGGCGGCCGCGGCGGGCCGCGAGCACGTCCACCGCCGCCGAGAGCCGCTCGACGGCGCCCTCGAGCCGCCGCAGGTCGGCGCGCGCCGTCTCGAACTCGGCGCGGAGCGCCTCGGCGTCCCGGCGCGCCACCGGATCGACGGTGGCGCACCCGGAGGCGAGGAGGGCCGCGAGCGCGGCCGCTGGGCGAATCGTCCTCAAGATCTCGAAAATTCTAGGTGAGATCCGCCGGTGGTCAAGGAACGGGCCCGGCGGGCGATATCGCCGGCGGCGCCGCGAACGCCGCCATCCGCCCCGTCCGCCCCCCGTCGCGCCGGTGCGAGAAGAAGCGCTCCCGCTCGCAGGCCGTGCACCGTCCCAGGATCTCGACGGCGCGCAGCCCCGCGCCCCGCAGCGCCGCCTCGTTCGCCGCCCAGAGGTCGAGGCGCGGCCTCCCCGCTCCCCCGCGCACCACGCCGGCGCCGAGGCTCGCCTCGAACTGGCCGGCGAGCTCCGGGGAGACCTCGTAGCAGCATGGGCCGATCGAGGGGCCGATGGCCGCGAGGAGGCGCGCCGGAGCGGTCCCCGTCTCCCGCGAGAGCGCCCGGACCGCGGCGGCCGCCGCCCCGGCGAGCGTGCCGCGCCAGCCGGCGTGGACGGCCGCGACCCCCCCGCTCACCGGATCGGCGAGGAGCACCGGCACGCAGTCGGCGACCGAGACGCACGCCGCCAGGCCGGGGCGCCGGGAGACGATCGCGTCCGCCTCGACCGCGGGGAGCGCGTCCTCCCCGGCGGCGACCACCACCCGGACCCCGTGCACCTGCCGGACGCGCGCGAAGGCGAGCCCGGTCCTGGCGGCGAGGCGACGCCAGTTCTCAGCCACCGCCGCGGGATCGTCGCCGACCCGGTCCCCGAGGTTGAGCCCGTCCCAGGGCGGCGGGGAGACCCCGCCGGCGCGGGTGGTGAACCCGTGCGGGAACCGGGCGAGCAGGCGGCTCTCGAGGATCTCCATCGCCGCCGGGCATAGCGTGGAAGGCGCGGTGGGGGAAGGCGCGCCAGGCCCTTGTCGGGGGGCGGGCGGGGATCTACGCTTCCGACCCCTCGATGACGGGCAGCCCCCTCACCCGCTCCCTCGCCGGACGGCTGCTCCTCGCGGTCGGGCTCCCCACCCTGGCGCTCGCCCTCGGCGGCATCCTCTGGCTGCGCCACGAGGCCAGCGTCGCGGCGCCCGGGCTCGACCCGGCCTTCCGGCTCGCGATCCTGGGGCTCGTCCTCGTCGCCGCGCTCATGGCGGCGGTCCAGGTCGCCGCGGTCCGCGTCCTGGTCGAGCAGCCGCTCCAGCGGCTCGCCGCCGCCATGCGGCGCGCGCGGGCCGGCGACTTCCTCCACCGCGTGGAGGTGCGCGGCGCCGGCGAGGTCGCCGACCTCGCCCGCCAGTTCAACGAGACCCTCGCGGCCATCACCGACCTCCACGCCGCGCGGATCGACGACGCCGCGTCGCTCGCGGCGATGCAGCGCGAGCTGGCGCTCGCCCGGGAGCTCGAGGCGAAGGTCCGGGAGCTCGAGATCCTCCACCGGCTGGCGGCGGCCCTGGCCGCGACCCTCGACGTCGACGCCCTCTGCGGCCGCGTCGCGGCCCTGGCCGCGGAGCGGATCCCCGGGACCGCCTTCGCGCTCCTCCTCGCCGAGGAGGCGACGGGCGAGCTGGTCGTCCGGAGCGTCGCGGCGCTCGACGACGGCGCCGTCGGGACCCGGATCGATCTCCGGGGTGGGCTCGCCGGGCGCGCGCTCGCCGCCGGCCGGGCCGTCGAGGCCGCCGCCCCCGGGGAGCTCCTCCTCCCCGGCGCCCCGGGACCGCTCGGGGCCGCGCTGGGGGTGCCGATGATCCACCGGGGGGCGCCGCTCGGGGTGATCCTCTACGGGCGGGCCGCCCCCGGGCGCTTCGAGCCGGGGGAGGTGCGCCTGGTGGAGTCGGCGGCCAGCCAGGTGGCCGCCGCGGTCGACGGCGCGCGGCTCCACCAGCGGATGGTCCGCCTCTCCCAGACCGACACGCTCACCGGCGTCGAGAACCGGCGCCAGCTCTTCGCCCGGCTGGAGCTGGAGCGGGAGCGGGCGGCGCGCTTCGGGGAGCCCTTCGCGCTGCTGCTCGTCGACGTCGACCGCTTCCGGGAGCTCAACGAGGCGGTCGGCCACGCCGCCGGGGACGCGGTGCTGCGGGAGGTCGCGGCGGTGCTCTCCCGCGAGTCCCGCGCGGCCGATCGGGTCGCCCGCTACGGCGGGGAGGAGTTCGCGGTGCTGCTGGCGCGCGCGAGCCCGGGCGAGGCGCTCGAGGCCGCGGAGCGCCTCCGCCGGGCGATCGGGGAGACCGCCTTCGACGCCGCCCCGACCGGCCGGGTCACCGTCTCGGTGGGCGGCGCCTGCTTCCCGGCGGACGCCCGGGACCTGGCCACGCTGGTCGACTGCGCGGACGCGGCGCTCTTCGCCGCCAAGCGCGCCGGCCGCGACGCCACCCGGCTCCACGCCGCCGGGATGCGCGCCCAGCCTGGGCGGCGGCGGGACGTCTCCACCACCGGCGCGGCCTGAGCGGCCGCCACCC